>JBBRUO010000473.1:0-5238 GCA_038247725.1 Gemmatales bacterium | reverse complement strand
GGGCGGCCCCCAGCGTCAGCGTGCTGCCGCCCGCCACGCTCACCCCGCCGGTGATGTTGCCGACAGTGGCGGTGGTGGCCGTCGCCCCGCCGGACAGAGAGAGGTTGGACGCCACATCGCCGCCCAGGAACGAGAACGTGCTCCCGTTGTTGAGTTGCAAGTTGCTGGCGGTGATGACCCCGGTACCGCGCGTGATGGCACCCGCCCCACCGTTGCCGAGGTTGAGTGTCCCCGTCGTCAGGTTGAAGTTGCCAAGGTTCAAGGTGCCCGACGAGCCACTTGAGAACCCGAGGTAGACGTTGCCGGCGGTCACGTTTTGAGACAGATCAACCGTTGCCGTGAGCGCACCGCTACTGTACCCGATGAACACGTTGTCCGAGTTCGCGGGCACGGTACTTCCGTTCCAGGTGCCGGGCGACGACCACCCTCCGGAACCGACGGCCCACTTGGTCTGGGCGGTCGCGGGACGAACCGCAACGGCGAGCAGGGCGAGGACGGACGTAGACAGCAAGAAGGCGACCCGCGGAAGCGGCCGGCTGAGCGAAATGGGCATGGGGATACCGGGCCGTAGGACGGGTAGGGGGTTGGGTAGGCTGGGAATCTTAGCAGGTCGGTGTTGATACCGTCAATGGAATTTTCTAACCGCTTGCCACAGACATGACTGCGAGAATGTGGCAGGGGATACTGCCACACCGGAAAAACGTTGTGGGAGACACTCTCAGGCCACTCACCTCGGCAGGACGGCGGTGCGGGGGGTGGGGCCGGTGTGGGCGGCGACCCACGCTTCGGCGGCGGCGCGGGTCCATTCGGCCGGGTCGAAGCTGACCGCGACTGTCAGCCCGGCGGGGCCGGCGTCGGACACCTTCTCCTTCATTCCGCCCGGTAGCGTCACCCATTCGGCGCGACCGGTCGGCGTCTCCCCCGCCGGCCAGCAGCACATCAGTTGATCGGCCGTGACGTGCCAGCGGGCCGGGCCGACGGTGATGAGCCGCAGGTCGCCGAGCTCGTCCGCCAGGAACCGCCGGATCTCGTCCGTGGACATCCGCGGCGGGAACCGCACCTCGGTCAGCACCGGCTCCCCGGCGGCGGACTCGAACAGCCGCAGTTCCACGTCCGGCCAGTCGGCCAGCGGTTCGCAGGTGGTGGTGTGCTGGCGGGCCGGGGGCACGGGCACGAGGCGGACCGTCGGGGCGAAGAAGTCGGGCGTCCAGAACCCATGATGCGCGGCGTTCCACAGGGCACAGAAGAACGGCGGCGGGAAGGGGCGAGCGGAACGGCCACCGCGGGGCGGCGGCACCAGCGGCCCGCTCTGGCCGATCAGCACCCACGAGTTCCCGGCAACGGAGGCGGCGACGAACTCGGCTTCGGTGACCGCTTCGGCGGCGGCGAACACCACCCGGTCAAACCCGTCGGCCGGCGGGTCGGCGGCGAACACCGCCACGCTGATGACCAACTTCGCGCGGGCGTCGGCCGACAGCATCGGCGGGAGGTCTTTCACCGTGGCCAGTTCGGCCGTGGCGTCGGCCAGTTCGGCGGCCAGGTGATCGCGGAGGTTCGGCCGGTCGGCGATCCCCAGCCGCTTCCACTGCTCGCGGAGGGCGGCGCTGCTGGCGTCGTGTTCGGCCCGCCGGCGGGCGGTTTCCTCGGCGACGAGGCGGTCGCGGGTCGTTCGGATGGCGTCGTCGGCGGCGGCGCCTTCCGCCGCGCGGGCCGTGGCGGCGGCGGCCAGGGAAGCTAACTTCTCATCAACGGCGGCCGACTTCTCGGCCGTCTCCGGGTCCGGCTTCGACCCGCCGATCAGCCGTTTGAACAGCCCCGCCGGTTTCGTTGCGTGCGTCTTCAACTCGGCGAGTTCGGCTTCCAACTCGGCCCGCGTCCTGGCGTCCGCTTCCTCGCGGGATGCGAGGTCGGCGTGAACCGCGACTTGCGTTTCCGTGGCTTCGCGGAGTGCGTCCGACGCATCGGCCACGGCCGCGATGTCGTCCGGGTGCAGCCCGTCGGCGAGTCGCTGACACTCGTCCAGGGCGGCGACGGCGGCGGTGCGGTCGATGATCCGTCGTTCGAGCCGTGCCCGGCGGTCGGTCGCGTCCTGAACGGAAAGGACCGTTTCGGTGCGGGCGAGGACGGCCGGCGTCATGCGGTCGATGGGTTCGCCCGGCCCCAGCAGCCGAAGCACGTCTCCCCGTCGGGCGAGTCGCTCGATCACGGCGTCGGCGAACGCGGCGTCCGGCGTGAGCACCAACACCCGCTGTTTACCAGCCGCGCACTGCTCGGCGATGTCGGCGGTGACGAGGATGCGAACCGGGCCGGCGGGGGCTTCGAGTAGGAACACGTCGGGGCAGGTGGCGGCGGCGACGACGGCCGGGTGGCGGGAACTGGCCGCCGGCAGGTGGAACGGCGGGAGCGCGTCCGGGTCGGCCGTTAGCCGGTCGAGGGCCGCGCGGGCCTGCCCGACCGCCGTGCGGGGGCCGGCGGGCCGGTACTCCTCGCGGGTGGCGGGGAGGTGATCGGTGGGCGGGCGGTCGAGGAGGGCGTGCGGCACGGGTATCAACGGGTTGGCAGGATCGGGCGGTCGTCCGGATGGACGAACCGGGTCGGGGACAGGGGCGGACGGGAGCGGCCGTATCGGGTCGGCTCCGGCACCGCTTATGGGCCGGTCGCTCATTCGGTCTCTCGCCCGCGATCCGGCGAAGTCATCGACGGCACCGGATCGGTCTGGGTTCGGTCGGCCTCGAACATCCCGGCGGCTCCGGTCGGGAACGGGGCGGCCGGTGTGGGTCTGCGCACCCGACGGACGCTTAACAACCATTCATGGGCAGCGGAGCATCCGTTGTCAAAGGAAAAAACGGAGTGTGTTACGGGTTTTGCCAGGATTCCACGCGGGTGGGAAAGCGGTTAGTCCGGTGCCGAAGCCGGGGAAGGTTGCGCGGTTCGCAGTCGGTGCCAGAGAGCCGCGAGGTCGGCCGGCGGCTTCGCCTCCCAATCCCGCCTCGAGCCGTCCTCCGGGTGAGTGAAACCCAGTCGGGCGGCGTGTAGCATTGGGCGTGCCGCACGGCTGCCGTCGGGGAGCGGTTTTCCACCGACCGGCCGATCATACACCGTCTCACCGCAAAGCGGGTGCCCGGATTCCCCCAAGTGGATCCGAACTTGGTGGGTGCGCCCGGTTTCCAGCCGGCATTCCACCGCCGCGAACTCGCCCAAGGCCTCGATCACCGTCACATGCGTGGCGGCGGATTTACCGTCGTCGGGAGAAGTTCCCGGTCGGGCCGAGCCACGCCGCCCGTCGCCCCGGTCTTGTACGAATACCGATTCAATCCGTCCACCTGTTGGAACCCCGCGGACCAGGGCCAGGTAGCGGCGTTCCGTGGTGTGGTCTCGGAACTGCTTGGTCAGGACCTTCGCGGCCAGCGGCGTTCGGGCGAACACGACCAGCCCCGTGGTGTCGCGGTCCAGGCGGTGGACGGCGAACACCGGCTTGTTCGGCGACCCGAGCAGGGCGGGCAGTACGTCGGCCAGCGTCGTGGGCAGGAACTTCGTCGCCCGCTTGCCGAATTCGGCCACGTCTTCCTTGCTCCGCACCGTGGTCAGGCCCGCCGGCTTGTCCACCACCACCACCGAATCATCCGCGTAGACGACCTCCACCGCAAGCGTATTCGCTCGTTCCGCTCCGGGTTTCGCTTTCGCTACCGCTTTGGCTTTCGTCGGGGAGGTTACGGGGGCCGCGGCCGGTTTCTTCTCGGCGGGCGTCGGGTTGTCGATGGTGCCGGGGGCAATCCACACCCGGTTGCCGGTCTTCACCCGTTGCTCCGGGGCGCGGGTGAGTTGCCCGGCGACGCGGATGTGCCCGTTCTCGACCAGTCGTTTGGCCCGCGCCCAGGTGAGTTTGTACCGCTGCCGCAGCACCGCCGCGATGGTGCGGCCGGATTCCCGGCGGTCGATGAGGAACTGAATGGGGGGCATGGTATTTGGTTTCGGGGAGGGCGAGGCTCCCGCCGAGCCGCGAATCACAATGGCGGGCGGCTCGGCGGGAGTCTCGCCCTCCCAAGAATGGTTTACTCGTCCACGGCGAACGTCTTGTCGTCGATCGTGTCCAGCCACTTGGCCTCGGACACGGTCATGGTCATGAACTTCTTCCCGCCGCGGGTGACGATCAACTTCGTCGGCAGCAGCACGTCGCCGAACTCCTTGAACTCGGAGAGCGTGGTCTCTTCCTGCACCGGCTTGTCGTCCGGCCCGACGGCGGTGCGCGTCATCCGCACCAGCCGCCCGGACTTCTTCTCGAACAGCAGGGTCACGTCCGCGATGTCCTTGCCGGACACCACGACGGCGGCCGCGTTCTCGTCTCCGACTTTGGCATCCGTCCCCGCCTTGAGCGTGTACTTCTTCTCGTCCAGGAGAGCGACGAGCAGGCTGATCTCCTGGTTCGCGGTGGTCTGCCGGAGTTCGCCCTTTTGGGGGTCGGTCAATTCCTGAGCTTTCCCGTCGATGACGGTCTTCACCTTGTCGCCGTTGACGACCTGCGTGGCGACCAGTTTGCTCCCCGGCACGGACAGAGTCAGCGTCATCTTGTACTTGTCGGGGAGGGAGTACAGCACCTCACCGGTGAACCCGACTTCGGTGTTCAACATCGTCATCGTGCCGGCCATTTTCTGGCTGCCGATAACCGCTTTGGCGAGCGCGTCCTTCCCGCCGTGCGCCTTGATGGCCAGTGCCACGACGTCCTTCGGCTCGGCGGCGAGCGCGGGGAGTCCGAGGATCAGCAGGGCGATGAGGGAGCGCATGACCAGACGCCTTCCGGGACGCGAAGAGTTCTGCCATGATACGAGCAAGTGCGGGCGAGTTGTGGGGAAATCGTTGCCGGTTCGATTGGGTCGTCGAAGAACCGGGACAGTACGAATGGTGCCTCACCTGCGACGGCTTCGACATTTCCAGCGCGTACATCGAAGCGGGGGAAGTGACATGAACGCGGAAAACCGATTCGGTCAAGCGGTCGGCGTGTCGCACGACGGAATGCTTCGGCTCTTCTCGTCGCCGCTGGTTCGTGTTCCGCCGCATTTGGAGCTGGTGATCCACACCCACCCGCCGCCGCGACCACACCGTCCGCGTCCGCCTCATTCCGGATCAAATCGAGGGGGCGGCCGAGCGGTTGCGCACCGTCTTCGCCGACCGAACCGCGGAATGGGACCGACTCGTACCGACCGTTGACCGGCGCGAGTTCCGACTGCTGGTGTGCTAATC
>JBBRUO010000472.1:0-5251 GCA_038247725.1 Gemmatales bacterium | reverse complement strand
GCCGAAGTCGCTCGTCGAGGTGTTCCACGCCGTGTTCGATCCCAGTGGTGTCCGGCGATCGTTGCAGAGGATCGAAAATGCCGTGAAAATGGCAGGTTTACAGTGGAAAACGGCTTGAAACCAGCGTGTGCAACGATCGCCGGACACCACCCCAGGAATTGGTCGCCCGCGAGGGCCACCGTCGCCGTCGCCGGACGGCGAAACCGCTCCTGAAGGTGAACTGCGCGGCGGTGCCCCCACCGCACCGAGCGTGAGCAGTTGAAACGATCGTCCGGGAGGAGCCGTGGCAGGATAGCGGAGTGGCCAGTTTGCCGTTGCTCCGAGCTTGGCGATCCCGCACAGTAGAGGCACCCACCCGCTGGGCCTCACTCGCGCGCGTCGGCATTCGTTGAAGGGACTGCCATGCCTCTCGTCACTCGCCGCCCCCGCCGGGGGTGGGTCGTCCGGATTGCCCTGTCCGCCGGACTGCTCGCGCTGCTGCTCAGTTCTGGCCGGGCGAAAGAACCGCCGGAAGTGAGCGCCGACTTCGGAACGACCGTCCGGCCGCTGCTCACCAAATACTGCCTCGATTGCCACTCGACGAAGGCGAAGAAAGGCAGCCTCGATCTGGAACGGTTCGCCGGCGTCACCGACATCCGCAAGGATTTGAAGCCGTGGCAGCAGTTGATCGAGCAGATGGAAGCCGGGGAGATGCCACCGAAGGACAAGCCACAGCCGACCGCGGCCGAGAAGAAGAAGCTCTTGGCGTGGACCCGCGAATTCCTCGACGCCGAGGCGCGGTCACGCACCGGCGACCCAGGCCATGTGCCCCTCCGCCGCCTGAGCAACGCCGAGTACGACTCCACCGTCCGCGACCTGACCGGCGTGGACCTGAGGCCGACCCGCGAATTTCCCGCTGACAGTGCCGGGGGTGAGGGCTTCACCAACGCCGCCGAGGCGCTGACCGACATCTCCCCGGCCCTGCTCACGAAGTACCTGAACGCCGCGAAGGACATCGCCGACCATGCGGTCCTCATGCCCGACGGTATCCGCTTCTCGCCGGCCAAGACCCGCCGCGACTGGACCATTGAGGCGACGGACAGGTTGCGGAAGTTCTATACGCAGTACGCCCCCGCGGACGGCCGGCTGATTGTCACGCCGTATCTCTGGGCGACGGTGCGGCATCGGGACGGACTGAAGGCGGGTCAGGTGAACGAGGTCGCCGCGAAGGACAAGCTGAACGCGAAGTACCTCGCGGCGGTGTGGGCGGTGCTCACCGATCCGACGCCGTCGCACCCGCTGGACGCGATTCGCGCGAAGTGGCGGACCAGTAACGAGAAGGAAGTGCCCGCGATTGCGGCGGCGATCGCGGGCTACCAGCAATCGCTGTGGAAGACGGTGCGCGTCGGCAGTTACATGCAATCGACGCCCGGCGGCTACGCCGAGAGCCCGTCTCGGCAGGTGCCCGTCGATCCGCCGGCGGTGGCGTCAGTGCCGTTGCGGGTGGCGGTGAAGCCCACGCCGGGGCAAAGCGAAGTCGTCGTCCGACTCGCGGCCCAAGAGTTGGCGACCGCGACGGGCAACGTCGTTTGGCACCGCCCCCGGTTCGAGGGGGCCGGCAGACCGCTGCTGCTGCTCCGAGACTACCCGCAGTTCGGCGCGGCCTTTGAGATCGAATACCCGACCGCTTTCAACGGCGCGAGGAAGTACCTCGCGGCGGCGGTCGTGATCGCCAATGACAAGACACTGTCAGTCACGGACGTGGCCGAGAAACAGGGTCTTGACGCGGCGTTCCTCAAGCGGTGGGTCGAAGTGCTGGGCGTGGACCCGCTGAAACCCGACGGCGGACCGAAGACGACGCCGGCGGTGCCACTCACGCGATTGGAAGAGAAATCGCCGAAGAACGCGCAGTGGCCGGCGCTTTCCGGCTGGCGGAAGAAGGGCACCGACCTCCCCGCCGTGGTATCCAACAGTTCCGACGCGCGGCTTCAAATTCCCGGCCGGGTGGTCGCGCACGGTGTTTCCATGCACCCACTGCCGAAGGAGTTCGTCGCGGTCGTGTGGAAAAGCCCGACGGCCGGCGAGGTGAAGGTGTCCGCGAAGATCGCCCACGCGCACCCGGCGTGCGGGAACGGCGTGGCGTGGTGGCTGGAACACCGCCGCAGCGGTCGCGCGACAGACCTCGGCAGCGGTGGCATCGATCTCGGAAAGGAAGTGAAGCCGCCGGCCGTGACGGTGACGGTCGAGAAGGGCGACGAAATCGTTCTCGCCGTGGACGCCAAGAACAGCGATCACGTCTGCGATATGACGGAGATCACTTTCGCCGTCACCGAGACCGCAAAGGACGGCCGCGTGTGGGACCTGGCGGCGGACGTGGCCGACACCATCCAGGCCGGCAACCCGCACGCCGACAGGTACAAGAACGCCGACACCTGGACTTTCGCGAGAGGGGCGACGAAGGGCGCGAGCGGGCAACCCGCGTTGATCCCGCCGGCGTCGATCCTCGGCCGGTGGCGAACGGCGGCCAGCGACCCGGCCCGCACCGGCGAGGTAGCGAAACTGGCAGAACAGGCCCAATCCCTGCTCACCGGCCCGCGCCCGAAGGACGACGGCCCCGACCGCGCCACCTACGACACGTTGGTTGCGGTAGACGGGCCGCTCTTCACCGGCGTGGACGTGACCAAACTGGTGAAGCCGACGAAGGGACTGAAGTACGGGTTGCCGAAGGAGCGATTCGACGACGCGGGCAGTATCGCGGCTGCATCCGATGCGGTCACGGAGATCAAACTGCCGGTCGCGCTATTCGCGGGCCGCGAGTTCGTCGTCGATGCCAAACTCCCCGACGGGTCCGCGGATCGCGTGGTTCGCGTTCAAGCCGACGGCAAGTGGAACGTGGCCGTCCTCGCGTCGCCGGCCGGAGCCGGCTTCCAGAAGTTGCTGGCGGGGTACGCTGAGTTCCGCATGGTGTTTCCGCTGTTCACCTGCTTCCCGCACGTCGTCCCCACGGACGAGGTGGTGTCGCTGAAGATGTTCCACCGCGAGGACGAGCCGCTCGAACGGCTGTTCCTCTCGGGCGTGGAGAAGGCGAAGCTCGAACTGCTCTGGACCGAACACCGCTTCGTCAGTCGGCAGGCGGTGCTGGAGAACGACTACCTGCCGCAGTTCATCGGATTCGTCACGCAGGATCAGCCGAAGGCGATGGAACTCTACTTCCGATCGCTGATGCCAGCCTTTCAGAAGCGGGCCGACGACTTGCTGACGGACGAGGAAGCCGCGATTCCGAAGCACCTCGCCGCCGTGCTGGACTTCGCAGACCGCGCCTACCGCCGACCGCTCCGGGAGAACGAGAAAACCGAACTGAAGTCACTGTACCAGGCGATCCGCGCGAAGGGGGCCGGACACGACGAGGCCATTCGCGGGGTGCTGACGCGGGTGCTGATCTCGCCGGCCTTCCTGTTCCGCATCGAATCCGCACCGGCCGGGAAGGAACCGGGCAGCGTCAGCGACCACGAACTCGCCACGCGGCTGAGCTACTTTCTGTGGAGCAGCGCGCCGGATGCCGAGTTACGGAAGTTGGCCGCCGAAGGGAAGCTCCGCGACCCGAAGGTCCTCGCGGCGCAGGCCCAGCGGATGATGCAGGATGAAAAGTTGCGAGCGCTCGCCACCGAATTCGGGGCGCAATGGTTGCATGTGCGGAACTTCGATGAGTTCAACGAGAAGAACGAGAAGCTGTTCCCGACGTTCGACAAGAAGCGGCGTGCTGACATGAACGAGGAGGCCATCCGCTTCTTCCAGGACCTGTTCCAGAACGACCGCAAAGTGCTGGACGTGTTGGACGCCGATCACACGTTCCTCAACGAATCGCTGGCGAAGCACTACGGCATCCCCGGCGTGAGCGGCCCGCAATGGCGGCAGGTGGACGGCGTGCGAAAGTACGGTCGGGGTGGTATCCTCGGCTTCGGCAGCGTGCAGGCGAAGCAGGCCGGGGCGTCGCGGACCAGTCCGACCCTTCGCGGCAACTGGGTGGTGGAAACGTTGCTTGGCGAGAAACTTCCCCGCCCGCCCAAGGACGTGCCCAAGTTGCCGGAGGAGGAAGGCGACGGCGGCCTCACCACTCGGCAGCAGGTCGAACGCCATGCCAAGCAGGAGTCGTGCGCCGCGTGTCACGTCCGCATCGACCCGTTCGGCTTCGCGCTGGAAAAGTACGACGCCATCGGCCGGCTCCGGGAGAAGGAGTCGAGCGGGCTGCCGGTTGAAACGACCGCCAAGCTGAAGGACGGCACCACCTTTGAGGGCATCGACGGGTTGCGTGAGTATCTGCTGACGAAGAAGAAGGACGTGATCGTGCGGCTGTTCTGCAAGCGGCTGCTGGGGTATGCTCTGGGTCGCAGCGTGACGCTCTCCGACACATCGCTGCTGGATGAGATGGTTGCCGAACTGAGCAAGAACGATGGCCGCATTTCGGCGGCGGTCGCGGTAATATTGCGCAGCCCGCAGTTCACCAAGGTACGGGGAAGTGAGGGCTTGGAATGAACGATGTTGAGCGTGATCGCCTGATCGATTTGGCACGGGAACACGCTGTCAGTGACGGACTCGTCCACGCGGGTGCGGAAGTCGTCCAGTTCGTGGAACACCCGGACTGCGCGGTGATCCATTTCGAGAAGCCGGAAAAAACGGACCCAACGGGCAACTATATCATCTTCGAGTCGCCGTACTCGATTGCCGTCTTCGTAGATCGCGGCACGAGTCGGGCTGACATACCTAACATGTATTCACCCAACACCGGAAAGTAACCATGCCCTCTTCCCTCCCCCGTCGGTCGTTCCTGCGAGGCGTCGGCGTCACGATGGCGCTGCCGTGGCTGGAGTCGCTGCCCGTGTGGGGCGGCGACAAGCCGAAGGCGTCCGAACCGCCGGTGCGGTTCGCCGTGCTGTTCTCCGGCAACGGCTTCCACAGCAAGGAGTGGTGGGCGAAGGGCGAAGGCAAGCAGATGCAACTCGGCAAGGTGTTGGAGTCGCTCCACCCGGTGCGCGAGAAGATGCTGTTCTTGAAGGGGTTATATAATGCCGAGGCGCTCATCGGTGGCATCCACAGTTGCCAGACTGGGAACCTCTTGACGGGTGCGCACCTCGCGCCCGACGGCGAGATCAAGTCCGACATCAGTTGCGATCAAGTGGTGGCGAACGCGCTGAAAGGCCAAACGAAAGTGCCGAGCCTCGTGCTGGGGTGCGAGCCGTCCATCGCGGCCATTCACAAGAATTATTCGATGATC
>JBBRUO010000471.1:0-5256 GCA_038247725.1 Gemmatales bacterium | reverse complement strand
CCAGGAATCGGCAGTGATCCGCCAGATCGCTTAGGCGTTCGGTGAGTGGTAATTTACCCGGCGGTTGGCCTTTCGCGTGACCGGGTGGCGTGAGACGATGGGTCGTACTTCCCACTCCGAAGGCGTGCCATGGACGACGCCGACCGCACCGATTCGACCGACGACCTGCTCCGTCTGGCCGCCCGTACCCTCACCGGCCACCACCGCCGCGCCTTCCAGGCTCAGGTCACCCGGGCTTTGTGCGGTGGCTCGCCTCGCGTCGCCGAGCGACGCTTCGGTTGGGGCCGCGGCACCGTCGATGCCGGTCTCCACGAACTGGACACCGGCATCCGTTGCGTCGAACGGTTCGCCGACCGCGGCAAGGTGCCGACCGAGGTCGCCCGCCCCCAACTGGCCGCCGACATCCGTGACCTGGTCGAACCCCGCACCCAGGCCCACCCCGAACTGAAATCCGACCGGGTGTATTCGAACCTGCCCGCCCGCGAGGTGTGCGCGTTGCCGCGGACGGCCAAGGGCTATGCCGCCGACGCGGTGCCGAGCGAGCGGACGATGCGGGACATCCTGAACCGGATGGGCTACCGGCTGGAACGGATTCGCAAGGCCAAGCCGTTGCGGAAGACGGCCTCGACGGATGACCTCTTCGCCAACGTGGCGGCGGTCAAGGCGGCATCCCGGGACGACCCGGAGACGCTGGAAATCTCCATGGATACGAAGGCGAAGGTGAGCGAGGGGGAGTATTCTCGCGGGGGGAAAAACGCGGACGGCGTCGGACGGGACGTCGGCCGAGGGACTCGACCATGACCCGCCGGCGAAGACCAAGTGGACGCCGCTGGGCATCCTGATGGTGGCGAGCGGGGCGCTGACGCTGCTGTTCGGTCGGACGGAGACGAGCGACTTCTGGGCGGACGGATTGACGACGTGGTGGGAGCGGGTGAAGGGCGGGTGCGAGCTGGTTCGCACGCTGGTGATTGACCTGGACAACGGCCCGAACAACTCCGGGGTGCGGACGCAGTGGCTGAAGCGGATGGTGGCGTTCGCGGACGCCACGGGGTTGACGGTGCGGCTGGTGTACGATCCGCCGTACTACAGTAAGTACAACCCGGTGGAGCGGTGCTGGTCGAGCCTGGAGCGGAAGTGAGGCGGAGCGTTGCTGACCAGTTTGGAGGTGATCCGGAGTTACGCGCGACGCATGACGTGGAAGGGTCAGCATCCGACGGTCGGGGAATTGAACGGCGAGTACGCCGGCGGGGTGAAGCTGACGAAGGCGGAGATGAAGCCGATCGAGGCACGACTGGAGCGATCCAAGACGCTCCCCAAGTACGACCTCACCATCCGCCCACGGCAAGCTACCGGCGGGTAAACTTCCACCCGCCGAACGCCCAACAACGTGCGGGAGTTGGCGAACAACGCTGGTAGGTAAAACGGGTGACTGCCTACGGCTGACACCGTGCAGTCACTGAAGTGCTCGATTTTCGGCTCACTTGAGAGGAACGACTCATGACATCTTCGGAACCCCTAGTTTTTGCTCTGACGCGCCAACTTTCTGCGCCGAAATATTTAGCGTCGATAGTTAGTACGCACCGTTGCGCGGATGTGTCATTACTTGAGACATCTTGGTCCGTGTGGGCTTGCGGCTCGCACCCCTTTGAACTCACCTGTGGTACTTTGCCGCTGGAAACCGTGACGACTGCCGAACCTCAAAGCGCCCCAACCCCATCAGGCGATAACCTGATTCGGTGGGCGGGACAAAACCAGACTGAGCTTTATGTGGCCTCCCCGGTGGAGCGTCTTGGGCTACCCGTCTTCCTGACCACCGGCCAACCCGTCCCGGTTTGCCACTACCCCATCCGATTCCGCCTGCGAACCCGATGCTGGGCTGACTCGCCGGACTTCCTGGCGGAGCAGGCGTTCTGGATTCGTCATTACCAGAAGCTGATCGCAAACGGCCAGACCTACTATGAGGACCGCCTCGCCGACTATCAACGGGAGCGAGAAGTCGCGACCCGGTTAGAGGTCGGAACGGGAGACGTGCTTCCGGTTACAGTTCGTAACTCGGCACGTTCACGCGCCCCCGGCTGCTTGCTCATCGGCGAGGCAGTCTCGCCCGGATTCTTCCAGGGTACTCTGTGCGTGTTGGGCGAACAAGACGTGGCGAGATGCAAGATTGAGCGGCTGGTGCGGTGGGAGGAGTCCGGCAAGGCAGTCGAGGCCGACACCATCATTGCAGAGATCGCCAACTAGATTTGACGTGCTTCGCCCACCCCTGCATGTCTCCACCGCATCCCGTGTGACAACTCGTTCCCGGTCACGGCCATCAGGTCGGCCAGGGGCCACGGACTGGGAGGTTGGTGGGAAGCTGCCACCGCCCTGACCTGCACGTCATTGTTCACCGCGTCCGGCGTGTTGCAGAACTTGGTCGAGATTGGGTGGTGCCCCGCAGACGTTGTGACACGCGCGTGCGAACGTGGCTTGGATAACGCCAATTCAGGCCAGGGAAACGGCTGGAACGGCCGGTAGATAACGCTCGCCGAACCCGATGTCCACCTGGAGCACGATCCGCGGCTGGCCGAGCGTCACCGCGACGTTGACCCGCTGGCCGCCGTACGCCTGGTCCTCGCGGATCGGCTCGATCACCACCGAATCGGCGACGAACGCCAGCCCGTCGTCCGTCACCGGTATCCGGCAGAGCGCCTCGAACACCGCCCGCAGTCGGCCCTCCCCGGCGTCGCCGAAGCCGAGCAGGTCCAGGTCCCGCGTCGGCCGGTGCATCTCGCCGGTCCAGAGGGCGAATAGCATCGCCCCCTTGAGCACGAAGGCGTCCCGGTGTACGGACGCGGCCAGCCGGAACAGGAGCCGTTCGATGGCGTAGCGGGTGAACAGCAGTTGGAAGTCCTCGCCCGTCTGGCGGGCGCGATTGAGCAGCCGCTGGCGGACGGACGCGGCGACGTTCTTCACGCTCATGTCACGGACTCCAGGTACGGCCGCATCACGTTCGACATTCGGCACGCGGCCGCCGCCGTCCACAGGTCGTCCATCGTCGTCCGCCGCTGTCGCCAGCAGTCGCGGAGCGCCTCGATGGCCACGTCCAGGCCGACGGCGTTGCGGAACTTGAAGCAGTCGGCCACCGTCTTCGCGGGCGAGTACACCCGCACGGTCACCTTCTCGACGGCGTGCTCCTCCACCATGGCCGTCAGCGCCGCCCCGGAGTACCGGAACACGCGGAGTCGGGGGGATTTCACGTCCGGCACCCACGCCTTGTTCGGCACGGCCAGCCACACGGCGGCCGGCGACTGGGTGGTCAGCCCGTGGAAGCGGAGGGCGGACAGCAGGCACACCACCCCCTTGGGCACCTGCCGCGCGGCCGCGGCCAGGCTGTGGTGTTCGCTCACCTCGGCGTCGGGCAGGGCGTACAGGCCGCGGCTGACGCGCTCCGCCTCCCCGCGGCGGTGGAGCCGGTCGAGGTAATCGGCCGGGATGCCGACCGCCGCCAGTTCGCGCGGGCGGAGTGTGCCCCGCTCGCGGAGCAGCGCGAGCGTCGCGTCCATCTTGGTGACGGTGGGCGCCATCGCAACAAATCCTCGGTACATTTGAATAAGTACCGTGAAATTACCACGAACTGTCCCCGCATGGCAAGAGCGATTCCAAGCGATACACACTTCCAGAGGCTCGACTGGGAAAATCGACCGCCTCACAGCGATGAGCGTTGTTGCGGAAACGCGAGGCGGGTCGTGATGGAACGGGGGAAGGTGGGCGCATTGGCCGCCGAAAAGTGGTGCAGAAAGAGGGCAGGATTGGCCCTGCACCCCCAAGGCAACCGGTGTACAATCCCAACGTGTGACGGTGCGAATCCGTTACGATTTCCAGACTTGCAACGCAATCACCACCTGCCCGTCACTCAGCCAAAATGTCCGTCAACTAAACCTAATTCACGATGAGAACCGGAGTTTTTCCAGTTCCGGATCGAGTTCGAATCGCGGCCACAACCGATTCACGACTCCGAGCGGATCCGTATTGATGCGGTCCACGAACGCCTTGCACGCGTCGAACAGTCCCCGCATCGTTTCGTAGCACTGGAGTTGCGTGACCTCCTCTCGCATCCACTTCCACAGGCCTTCGATCGGGTTCAGGTCCGGGCTATACGTGGACAGCCCGATCAACTCGAAGCCCAAATCCGCGCCCGCCCGCTGAACCAGCCCGGCCGTGTGCCACGGCGCATTGTCCCAGATGACCACCACCCGACGGCCGTCCGTCGGCAACCACTCGTGGACCCGTTGCAGGAACTCCGCCGTGTGCTCCTTGCAGCAGTTCCCCTCGTTCCAGATCAGGCACTGGCCGTCGGAGAAGTTGAACGCGCCGTACCAGTTGATGCGATCCGACAGCGGCGCGCAGCACGACCGCCGCCACACCCGATGACCGATCCGACCCCACGTGTAACCGTTCTCCAAGTCGCGGTGGAAATGCGACTCGTCGATGTACACCAGCACCACCTCGCGGCGAACGACCCCCTCGTACAGTTCCAACAGCCGGACCACGAACGCCGCCCGCTTGTCCGGGTCCCCCTTGCCGAGCAGTTTCTTGCACTTCTTCCAGCTCAGACCGGCCGCCCGCAGCACCTTGTGGAGCAACGACCGCGAGGCGAGACGCCGCACCGTGTCGTAAATCCAGCGGCGCAGCTTCTTCAGCGTCCAGCCGTGGCCGGGTAAGCCGTGGGCCTGGGGGACGGTGGTTTCGACCGTGGCGACGAGTTCCTGGACCTCGGCCGGGGTAAAAAAGGGGCGCGGCCGCCGGTCGGACGGTAGATCAGGGCGGTCGGTCCGCCCCGGTTGTACTGGTGAACCCAACCCAAGACACTTTCGTCGTTCCGGCCGATCTCCTCGGCCCATCGGGTGGCGTTGCTCTGACCACTGGCAATCATGTGGAGGGCCTGGAATCGCTCCCGCGTTCGGGGATGAGCGGCGTCCAACGCCGCCCGACGCAAGTCATCGACCGTCTGAGAGCCAGTTCCTGAATCTGGGTTGACGAGACGTTCTGGGGGTGGCATTATGGGCTTCGGTCTTTCGTTCAGATAACCGTCGCATGGATAGCCACGATGCCACGCCACCCGGATTATGTCCCGCCCGATACGTCCACGAATAACACCACGTATGAGACCGACTTGACGGATGAGCAATGGGCGATCATCGCGCCGCTCCTGCCGCCACCGGACACGTCCGGCGCGCCGATCACGACGAACATCCGGCACGCCCTCAACGCCAT
>JBBRUO010000470.1:0-5258 GCA_038247725.1 Gemmatales bacterium | reverse complement strand
TCAACGGTGCGGTAAGCATTTCCGAGGGCCGCCAAGTGACGGGGTGACTTGCTTCGGACGCACGAGGCGACAGACGCAACCGATGACCAGGTTGAGGCTGGCGAATGATGGATTGCCCACCACTGGTCGCAGGCTGGCCAGTCACTTCTTGGGGGCGAGGAGCAGTTCAAGGTCGGCCTTCTTCAGCGCCGCCGTTAGGTCATCGAGGCAGGCGAACCCGGAGTCGTCCACCCGCAACCAGTAGCGGCGCTCGTCCGGAACCCCGCCCAGCCCACCGGGGTGCGGGGCCTCGTAACCGGATACATCAGTAACGGCTGCCCGCACTGCCCGCACGCTGTCCGAGTTCACCTCCTTCTCCGGCGTGAACAGGATCAGGTTCAGGCTGGGCGGAGGCACGTCCTTCCGTTTGGCAGTCTTCACGGCGGCGACCGCCTTGCCGATGTGCCCCACGTCCGTCTTGTTCAGGTCAGCCACCTCCAGTACCACGGGCGGGGAGAAGTAGTGGCCGAACTTGCCTTTCTCGCCGGGCACGATGTCTTCCGCCGTCACCTTCACGCCGGCCAGTTTGGCTATGGCCTTGCGAACCGCCGCGGCGTCCTCCTCGGTGGCCATACCCCGAAACACTACGGTCAACTTCATCGGTCGCGGCTCTTCGGCACGGGCACCGGTGGTGGCCACGGCAAACATGACATTCGCCAGAAACAGGAAACGGGTACGGGTCATGGGAATTCCTCCGAGATCACTTGAGGGTAATGGGGTCAAGGCGGTTGTCGCCCGACGTCACGGCGACGCGGGCGGCGGGTTGTTCGAGCCGCAGGTACTTGCCGGCGAGAATGTCGGGGCCGTCGTCGGTCACGGGGTCGCCGGCCTTTGGCTGCTTCGGCCAGTACACGGTGACGACGTATTCCCCGGCCGGGGCACCGTCGCCGGTGTCGTAGGTGGTCAGCCGATAGGAGCCATCGGTGCCCACCTTTCCCCGCGGCTTCACCGGCGCGGCGGCCGGGTCGGTCGGATGCAGGATGACGATGGCCCCGACCGCCGGTTGACCCTGATGAGTCAGTGTCCCGCCGGCCGGGTAGACCGGTACGCGATCGGACGGTGCCCCGCAACCAGCGAGTAGGAATAGGAACAAAAGCAGGGCGACGCCCGAGTGTTGCTTAGAAGTCGGCATTCGAGATCTCCCCACCATCGAAGCTGATGGCCGCGTACACCACGAGCAGGTTCGTGGTGTCCCGCAGGAATCGCACCGAGCCGTCGGCGAACAGCCCGTTCACGCCGCCGGAGTGGAAGCTGATGAGGCTCTGGTTCGTGTTGCAGTTCAGCGCGCACGGGCCGCCGAACCGGGTGAGACCGTCCGCCGAGTACCCGCTGAACGTCACCAAGTTGTGCGAAGCCCACGGGCCGCGGTAGTTGCGGCCAGCCAGGTTCGCGTCCGTCGGCTGTTTCACCCCGCGGATGTAGTGGTCGTTCCGCCCGGCCTGCTCCGAGATGATCAGCGTGTTCGACGTACCGTCGGTGATCGCCGTGATCGCCCGCGGCCGGACGTCGTGCATTACGCCTTGCTGGAGGGGTTGGCCGGGGAACACCACAGGATCGAAGAGCTGCATCAGGCTGAAGTAGTCACCGGCCGCGCCGACCGACCCGGCCCGGTTGGCAATTGCGATAGTCCGCCGACCGGACGGGGTGGACGGGCACTCGTATACGCCCAGCGGCGTCTCGATCACGGCCGCGTTCGTCGCTCCGAAGAAGTGGTCGCCCATGTTGTACAGGCGGAACAGGTTGTCCTGTTCTAAGTGGGGCAGCAGGAACACGCCCCACCCGTGCTGGTGCGGACTGAAGATCCGCGACGGTGGAAGCCCCCGGTTCACGTCCGCGTAGTTGTGGCAGGCGAGACCGATCTGTTTCAAGTTATTCTGGCACTTCATGCGGGCGGCCGCCTCCCGCACCTTCTGGACGGCCGGCAGCAGGAGGCCGATCAGGATGGCGATGATGGCGATCACCACCAGTAACTCGATGAGCGTGAACGCGAGCCGGCGGCGCATGGGGCACCTCTCCAGGTGGGACACGGCGGAGCGGAACAGGAGGGGAGCCGCGTTGCGAACGGACGTGGGGAAAGCATCCCACGGCGGTAGCGGAGCTGGCTCGCAAGTGGTGTCAGTGCAAGCAGTGTGCCAACGGCCGGCCCGCCGAACCGGCTACGGCATACACGGCTGCGCCGGCAGATCGAATCGGCGGGCGGGGCGCGGATTGTCCACCGCTGGTCGCCGGGTGGCCGTGGGCTACGGTGGTTGCGGTTGTCGGCCGGCGGCGGTAGTCTGGGGGAACCTTGGCCGATCCCCGCGAGAGCCACCCCGATGCGCCGATACTGCCTGCCCATTCTGTCCGGCCTGCTCCTCGTCCTGCTCGCCCCGAACCGCCCGACGCTCGGCCAGAAGGCGGAGCCGAAGAAGGGGTCGGCGGCGAAGGCCGCCCTCGCCGACGCCCGCGCGCGGCTGCTGCGCGGGAATTACGAGGAGGCCCGCGCAGCCTACGCGGAGAAGGCCCAAGCGGACGCCACCCTGTTCCCGCTCGCCGCCGTCGGCATCGCCAAGTCCCACCGCATGACCGGCGACGACGACAAAGCGCTAGCCATCCTCGACGCCGCGATCAAGGCTGCCGCCGATCAGCCCGACTTGCTCGCCGCCCGCGCCGACCTGTACTTCGCAACCGGCCGCTGGGACGACGCCGAGAAGGACGCGGACGCCGCCATCAAGGCCAAGGACAACCAACTCCTCGCCCGCTGGACGAAGGCCCGGCTGCTGCGAGAGCGGGGCAAGTTCCCGGACGCCGATCAGGCCATGCGGTGGGTGGTGCGGCACTACACCGCCCGCAGCAACGCCGACGACGACATCACCGACCCGGAGGAGTTGATCGACGTCGCCAAGTGCGGGGCCGAGAACGCCCGCTGGAACAACCTGTCCCGGCAGTTCAGCTTCATCTTGAACGAGGTGCTGAAGGACGCGCTGAAGGCGGACAAGGACTACTGGCCGGCGGAGTACCTGGCCGGCTCGCTGCTGCTGGAGAAGTACAACCGGCCCGACGCCATCGACGCCTTCGACAAGGTGCTGACCATCAACCCGAAAGCGGCCGACGCCTACGTCGGCAAGGCGGAGGCGGCGCTGGTCACGTACAACGTCGAGGACGCGGACAAGTTCGCCGGGGAGGCGCTCAAGCACAACCCGCGGCACGTCGCCGCCCTGCGGGTGAAGGCCGAGGTGCAAGGCATCGCCGGCGACTACCGGGCGGCCGAGAAGTACCTGCGGCAGGCCCTGGCGGTGAACCCCCGCGACCCGGCCACGCTCGGCCGACTGGCGGCGGCGGCGTACCTGCAAAATGACACCAACTCGTTCGCCGCCATCGTCAAGGAGGCCGAGGGGTATAACACCAAGCCGGGCGACTTCTACCACGAGTTGGCGAGCAGCCTGGACGACCGCAAGCGGTACACCCCGGCCGAGGCGTACTACAAGAAGGCGGCGGAATTGCGGCCGAACCTGTCCGCCCCGCGCACCGGGCTGGGGATGCTGTACCTGCGGTTGGGCAACGAGGCCGAGGGGCGGAAGCTGCTGGACGCCGCGTTCAAGGCCGACCCGTTCAACGTCCGCGTGTCGAACTCCCGCAAGGTGATGTCGCATCTGGATGCGTACACCACGATTGAGACGCCGCACTACCGGTTGAAGTTCGACGCCAAGACCGATCAAGTGTTGGCGGAAATCCTGGCGGAGTATTTGGAAGAAGTCCACGCCGAGTTGAAGGCGCAATTCAATTACGAGCCGACCGACAAGACGCTGATCGAGGTGTTCAACTCGCACGAGATGTTCAGCGGGCGGACGGTCGGGCTGCCGGACCTGCACACCATCGGCGCGTGTACCGGCCGGGTGGTGGTGATGGCGTCCCCGAAGGCGAAGGGGCTGGTCAAGCCGTTCAACTGGGGCCGCGTCATCCGCCACGAACTGACGCACGTGTTCAACCTGGCGCAGACCGAGTTCCAGTGCCCGCACTGGATCACCGAGGGGCTGGCGGTGCAGAACGAGAAGATGAACCGCCCGCCGATGTGGTCGCGGATCTTGCGCGATCAGGCCGCCGCGAATGATTTGCATAATCTGGACACCATCATGATGGGGTTCGTCAAGCCGCGCGAGCCGTACTGGACGCTGGCGTATTGTCAGAGCCAACTGTACGTGGATTATCTGGTGAAGGCGCACGGGCAGGCGGCCGTCGGCAAGATCATGAACGAGTTCAAGGCCGGCAAGGACACGGCGGCGGCGCTGAAGGCCGCCTGTGGGGTCGAGAAGGCGGCCTTCGAGAAGGGGTACCGCGAGTACGTCAACGGCGTCATCGCCGGGCTGGGCGCGGCGAAGGCGGACGGGAAGCCGCTGACGCCGGACGAGTTGGAGGCCGCGGTGAAGAAGGACCCGAACGACCTCGACCTGAAGGCGAAACTGGCCGAGTTGTACGAGCGGCGGGGCAAGTCGGCGGACGCGACGGCGCTGGCCGACGAGGTGCTGGAGAAGAAGAAACACCACCCGACGGCGTCCGTCGTCCGGGCCAAGCTGCTCGCCCGCGGCGGCGACGCCAACGCCGCCAACCGGATGCTGGACGACGCCCTCACCGCCAACCCGGACGACCCCCGGTTGCTCGTCGCGGTGGCCCGCGCGTACATGGCCGCCCGGCAGTACGACGAGGCCGCGAAGCTGCTGGAGAAGGGCCACAAACTCGCGCCCGTGGACGCCGACTGGCTCGACCAACTGGCTCGCGTGTATACCCAGACCGAAGAAGCGACCAAGCTCGCCGCCGTGCTGAAGGCGAAGACTGCCGAGGACCCGGACGACCTGTCCGGCCGACTGAAACTGGCGAAGTTGCTGCTCGACGCGAAGGCCGACGCCGAGGCGGAGGCGGTCGCCCGCGACGCCCTGTTCATCGACGCCACCGACGCCACCGCCCGCGCCCACCTGCTGGCGGCGCTCAAGGCGCAGGGCAAGCAGGCGGAGTGGGACAAGTGGACGCGGCGATTCGGGAACTGACCGCGGCGGCCGCCCCACCCACACCACTTTCACTTGCGCCTTCCGGCGCGGTGCCGTTGATGACGGCTCTCGCCGAAAGCGGTTCCGGGCGCGGGGGGGGTCGTAAGCCCCCCCCCCGCCCCGGCCCCCCACGACACACCCGCCACCCGTGAGGTAGGGGACCGGCGGGCAACGCGGAAAAGAAAACCCCCACGGGGT
>JBBRUO010000469.1:0-5260 GCA_038247725.1 Gemmatales bacterium | reverse complement strand
CGCCCGCAACCTGCGATACGGCCTCGCCAGTCTGTGCCTGGGCGGCGGCAACGCCGTGGCGATGGTGGTGGAACGGGTCTAAATGAGCCGTTCGACGACAACGGAACGCGGATGACGCGGATCCGGACCAGAAGGCTCCGCTTCCAGAGCGTCCGCCTCTTAAGCGGAAGGGTGTGCGTTCGACTCCCACGGCCGGCACTCGTTTCCCCCGCTGACGTTCATGCGGGAGAACGCCTCGTTGAAGCCGAGGATGCTGTCGGTTCGACTCCGACCGCCGGGACTCGATGCGCCGACACTCCTTGCGATTCGCAGGTGCGTCTCTCCGGACTGGTGGCGGAGAAAGACAGGCCACATCCACCGCACATTGGTGGTGTCCTGATTCGCCCTTGAGTCCACGCCAGTTCGGGAAACGCCCTCCGCTCAACGGACCTTGTCTGACTCGTCCGCTGTTCGCATACAATAGTTTGTGAGCCGCGTCCCCTTCCGGGCGAACTCGTTCCAGCAGGGGAGCGTATTCGAGTTGGGGCGGCATTCGCGATCGACGAGTGATCACATCGACGGGAATCACGCCCTAGGCTGTCCGTAAACAACATCCCAGAGCGTAGGAGCGGAGCCGTGGCGCGAACACTGACGTACACGAGTCCGCCCGTCATCGAGTTGGTTCTCGGCGCTCAGTTTGAACCGCTGCCAAAACTCGCCGCCGGTCACTTCGGCGCGATCTGGCAGGCGATTGGCAAGGACGTGTGGGTTTCCCCGTCGGACGCGATGGAAATCGAGAGCCAGTTCGAGCGGTTCGGATCGGCTCAGTGGGTTCCGAGCGCCCTTCAGTTGCGTTTGTTACCTGCCACCGGCCCAGGCCGCATGGTCGTGGCGAATGCCCAGGATGACCGTATCGTCCAGGTCCAACGGAATCGCCTGCACCTCAACTGGCGGAAGCGGGACGGCAGTTACCCGAGTTACACGGCGCTCATCGCCGAGTTTCTCGCGGTCTATGACCGCTTCGCGGAGGCGGTGATAGGGCTTGGGCTGGGAGACGTGCGGTTGGACCAGTGGGAACTCACCTACATCGACGCCTTCCCGAAGGGCGAGTACTGGGAGACGCCGAGCGAGTGGCCCGCCGTTCTACCCGGCCTCTTCGGCGACTTGTTCCTGACCGACGGGCTGCCACTCGGACTCGAACGCCGGGGGGCCGAGTGGTCGTTCGAGATCGCCCCTCAGCGAGGTCGGCTGCACGTCTCGGCGCAAGCCGGCCAGGCGACGGAGGCCGACCCGGAAAGCCTGCTGCTGAACATGACCGCTCGCGGGCCGATCGCCCCGGCCGCCGGACGTTCCGGACTGGTGGACGGCCTCGCGCTCGGCCACGAAGTCGCGCTCGCCGCGTTCGAGCGAAGCGCGAGTGAGGAGACCCGTGCCCGTTGGGGGATCAAAAAATGAGTGTCACATTCGCGCCACACGCCAGCCCCTACATGACGCACTGCGTTTCCTCCGCCACTGAGGGGTATCGGGCGTCGGCCGGGGCGTCGGTGTTCGCTCCCAAGCCTTGGCCGGTGGAAGTGGAACGCAGGTACGCCGACCCGCTTCCCGCAGGCGTCCGAGAGTTCTTCGACGGCGAACCCGCCATGTGTTGGAGCGAGGGGATTGACGGCCTCTTGGAAATGCTGAACTGGGAGGACGACTGGGACGGTTTCGGAGCCGCCAAACCGATCCCCTCGGCCGTTCGACAGGGCTTGCACTTCGCGCAGGCACTTCGCCAACGCGGGATCCGCCCGCCGGATCGAGTCCTCGCGGGGGTGAACGGCACGGTGGTGTTCGAGTGGTATGTGGCGCGGGGGTACTTCTCGTGGGAGTGGATGGACGGCGTCGAGGCGCACCCGCAATTCCTTCCACGGTCGGATACCCGCTGAAGTCCGGCCGCCCATGAAACCCGAAACCGACCCCATTTCCGAGGACGAGTGGTTGCTCCGGCGTGTCCACTCGACGCGGTATCAGAAGCGGGACTTGCCGTTCCTTTCGCCAACCGCGTTCGAGCCGCGTACCACTGGTGACGCCTCCGACGTGGACGGCATCAGCTTGTACCGAGAAGCGTGCCTCTCAAACCCCGAAGACATCCTCACCGGTGTGCCGCCTGAGAAGTTGGCCGCCAACGGAATCGTGCGGGTGTCGGTGGCCAAATTACGGGAACTCGGCCTGACCGTGGAGCCGGTGCGGGATGACATCGTCGGCCACTGCGTTATCCCGGAGTTACGCGTCGAGACGTTCAAAGCCAAGAAGGCTGAGGTGACGAAACTCATGGGCCAATTGGCGGAGGCGACGAGTGCCCAGGTTGCCGCGGTGAGAATACCGCCCTGCCTTCTGGACCCCGCGTAAGCCGCTACGGGACGACGGCTTCCGAGTGGTACGACAGTGCGGCGGTCGGGGTGCTATGCCAGTGTACCGCACTCATTTCGCTGCCCCATCACGTTCGCCGCTTCCGCCACACGCCGACGCCCGCGAGACCGACGCCCGCCAGTAGCAGGGTGGCCGGTTCCGGCGTCTCGGCCACCGGCGGCAACTCCGTCACCGTCATCTCGATCCGCGACACCTCATCGTCGTTGGTGGCGTGGAACCGCACGAGCGCCCGTCGGCCGTCCAGGGTGATGTCGTGTGTCTCGTCCAAACCCAGTACGAAGTTGCCGGTGCCGCTCGTGTAGATGTCCGAGGCGGAGATCGACCCGCGGTCGATGCCGCTCGCGCTCACGGCCGATCCAGCGAACCCCCAGTACAGGTCGAACGCATTCACGGCCGTCGTCGCGGTCGGGGGCGGCGTGGCGGACACCTCCCACTGACCGTACCCGAACTCGAACAGCGATTCAGGGCCGGTGGCCGTCTGGAAGTGGATCCGCAACGGCCCGAACCCGCCGGTCGTGTAGGTCAGGTACACCGGCGTCGGTGGCACGTCGCCGTCGCCCGGCCGGGCGTCGGTGCCGAGCAGAATGGACTGGGTACCATTCGCCGCCTGGAAGCGAACGTAGTACGGCCACGGGAACAGTCCAGCGGACGCCGCGTCGGCGACGAGAACGAGACTGGCCAGGGCGATCAAACTCCGGCTCATTGGGCACGCTTCCGGTGGTGTTGAGCGAGTGCGTATGTACCCCGGACGTGGCGAAACGGGGAAGGGCAGTCGCCGACGCGCCCACAAAACCCGCGTTGAATACCCCCCGGCCGGCGTGTTACAGTTCCTCCCCACCCACCCCGCGAGTCGGCTTCCATCATGACGTGCGTTGTCACCGGCGCGGCCGGGTTCATCGGTTCCCACCTGTGCGAGCGGCTGCTCCGCGACGGGCACTCCGTCGTCGGCATCGACTGCTTCACCGACTACTACGCTCGGTCCATCAAGGACGGGAACCTCGCGGTCGCCCGAAACCACCCGGCGTTCGCGTTCCACGAACTCGACCTCGCGGCCGACGACCTGCGGCCCGCACTCGCCGGCGCGGAGTATGTGTTCCACCTCGCCGCCATGCCCGGCTTGACCCGCAGTTGGATCGACTTCGACATCTACAACCGCTGCAACCTCGTCGCCACGCACCGGCTATTGGAAGCGTTGAAGGACGTGCGGACGCTCCGCAAGGTCGTCTACGCCAGCACCAGTAGCGTCTACGGCAAGTACGCCAGCGGCGACGAAAGTTTGCCGACCCGACCGAGTTCGCCCTACGGCATCACCAAACTGGCCGGCGAGCAACTGGCCCGCGTGTACCTCGACGAGTTCGACATCCCGGCCGTGGTGCTGCGGTTCTTCAGCGTGTACGGCCCCCGCCAGCGGCCGGAGATGGGCATTCACCTGTTCATCAAGTGGGTGCTGTCCGGCACGCCCATCAAGCTGACCGGCGACGGCATGCAGGTGCGGGGCGCGACGTACATCGACGACTGCGTCGAGGCGACCACGCGGGCCGGATTCGACGCGGTGCCGGGTGAGACGTACAACCTGGGTGGCGGCGAGATCGGCACCATCCTGGACCTGATCCGGAAGATCGAGAAGTTGTCGGGCAAGACGGCGGTCATCGAGCGCCACCCGCCGCGCAAGGGCGACCAACTCGCCACCGGCGCGGATGTAACTAAACTGCTCCGGCACCTCGGGTGGAAGCCGACGACCGGCATGGACGAGGGCCTCGCCAAGCAGATCGAATGGCAACGGGAGTTGATGAAGGTGTAAGAATTCTAGAAGAGGAACGCGGATGACGCGGAAAAGCAGGGATGAAGAGGATCAGAATGAATGAAATCTTGATATGATCCCGGCTTTGATCCGCGCTGAAATCCGCGTCATCCGCGTTCCGATTGATTGAACTCTTGATTCCCAACCTGGAGCAAGGATGCTCGACACCCTGAATCGACACCTCGTGTTACCCCTGCTCGCGGCCAAGCGGCGGAGCAAGGTTTTCCAATACCTCCGCGAGTTGGAGCGGTCGCAGTACGATCCACCGGAGGCCGTCCGCGCGCGTCAACTGCGGCTGCTTCAGGCGCAACTCCGCCACGCCTTCGCCACGGTGCCGTACTACCGCCGGACGTGGGCCGCCGCCGGCGTCCACCCGGACGACGTGAAGTCCCTCGACGACTTGTCCCACTTCCCGGTTCTGACCAAGGCCGACATCCGCGCGCACGCCACCGAGTTGCACTCCGAAGCGTACCAGGGCAGCGCGAAGGTCCGCACGAAGACCACCAGCGGCAGCACCGGCGTTCCGTTGGCGATCCGGCTGGACGAACCCGGCGCGCAGTGGAAGTCCGCGTGTACCATCCGCGCGGACCAGTGGTCGGGCTATCGCCTCGGCCAGCGGGTGGCGAAGGTGTGGGGCAACCCCGAATACCGCCACTCCGGGCTGCGCGGGCGGCTGACCAACGCCGTCGTGGACCGCGCCATCTACCTCGACACCATCGGCCTGACCGAAGGGCGGATCAAGGAGTTCGTCGCCCGGCTGCGACGGCACAAGCCGGGGCTACTGTTCGGCCACGCGCACTCGCTGTATTTGCTCGCGTGCGCTTTGAAGAAAGCGAACATCGACGACATCCGGCCGAACGGCATCGTCAGCACCGCCATGCCGCTGCACGACTACCAGCGGACGGTCATCGAGGCGGTGTTCGGCGTGCGGGCGACCAACCGCTATGGGTGCGAGGAGGTGTCGCTCATCGCCTGCCAGTGCGAGAAATCCCAGGGCCTGCACGTGGCGGCGGAATCGGTTTTTGCCGAGGTCTTGTCCCCCCCTCCCCCGGCGGGAGGGGGGTTAGGGGT
>JBBRUO010000468.1:0-5262 GCA_038247725.1 Gemmatales bacterium | reverse complement strand
TCGAACGGCGGTCGGGACTCGACGACCGCCACTTCGGCCGTGTCGTACCGGCTCTGGAACCGCTCCCCGGAGGCGAAGTGGTACACCTCGGCGAGGGCGGCGAAGGTGTTCGCCAGCGCGACGCGGGTGGTTCGCTTGTCGGCCGCCGGGGTGAGCAGCAGGGCCACCGCCTCCGGCGACGTGTACCCGACCTGGCGGAACTCGTGTTTGATGATGTAAGCGAGGTCGAGGAACATGCCGCCGCCGGTGCCGCCGCCGGTGCCGGCCACCACGTACACTCGCGGCTGGTTGGTGCGGACACCCAGGCCGGTCGCCGCCGCCGCCTTCCCCAGCGGGTCGCCGGCGACGAACCGTTCCACCTCCCGGCGGATCCGTTGGGCCAGCGGTCGGTAATGGTCGCACAGGGCCAGTCGGCCGAACGCCCGCACCCCCCGGGCGCTCGTCGGTGCCTTCGGCAACTGGTACAGCAGCCCCGGCGGCATCCACGGATCGACCGGCGGCAGGCCGTCCGCTTGCAGGTAGTGGGCCGGCCGCTTCAGTTGGGCGTGGTACAGTTCGTTCGCGGCGAAGGCCGTCTCCCCCTGTCCGGCCTCTTCCACCGTCTCCCCGTCCGTGTCGATGAACAGGAACCGCAGGGTGGGCAGCGCGTCCGCTTTGCCGAATCGGTCGATCACCAGGCGGCGGAACTTCCGCAGCACCGACAGCCCGGTCTGTCCGACGCCCACCACCAGTGCCGGGAACAAGACCCCGTCGCCGGTTTTCTCCGGCGGGGCGATGCCCATGTGACCCATCCGCCCGGTCTCGACGATCTCCCGCCGGTTCAGCGTCAGCGCCGGCGCGGGCATCCCGGCCGCGGCCGTCCTCTGGGTCACCAGTTTCGGCGTGATCAAGCTGGGCAACGGCGTCCGGGGGGCGGCCGCCGGCTGGTATCGGATGGCCGCCGGGAACCCCGTCTCCCTTCGCGCCCGCTCGACCGTCGCCGCCGACATGGTCGCCCCGGCCGGGACGGAGGCCTCGGCCTTCGGCGCGGCGGTCGGGTACGGCAGCGCGGCCGAGTCGCGGGCCATCGGCGGCGGGGCGACCCCGGCCCCGGCCAACTTCTTCAGCATCTCCGCGCACGTCGGCCACCGCTCGTTCGGGTTCTTGCTCAGCGCCCGCCCGATGATCGGCCGGTCGGCGGCCGGCAGCGCCGACAGGTCCGGCGCGTCCCGCAGGTGTTGCAGCAGCAGTTGCTTGGTGTTCGCCCCGTTGAACGGCCGGCAACCGGTCAGCAACTCTTGGAAGACGATGGCGAGGCTGTATTGGTCCGAGTACCGCGACACATACCCCTAGAACGTCTCTGGGGCGGCGTACACCGGCGTCACCCCGCCCGTCACCGTCGCCCGCGCCCCCTCGAACGCCTTCGCCAGCCCGAAGTCGGCCACCTTCACGTGGTCGAACACCAGGAACAGGTTCTGCGGCTTGATGTCCAGGTGTTGGACCTGGTAGTGGTTGTTCATCAGGTCGAGGGCTTCGGCGGCCTCCCGCAGGTAGCCCATCAACTCGTCGCGGGGGATGCCCACCAGCCCGCCCAGCCGGCACTCGCGGAACCGGTCCCACATGTTGCGGTCGGCCAGCTCCATCACGATGATGAGCTGCCCGTTGATGACGTCGAACCGCTCCAGGCTCAGGATGTACGGGTGGCGGATGGACTTCACCCGGTGCAGCGCCTTCAGCTCCTGTTCGGCCGGCTGCCCGTCCTCGTCGATCTCATCCAGGTTGCCGAAGACGAACTTCATCGCCTTCAGGAAGCCGCCCGGCGCTTCCACCTTCCACACCTCGCCGAACCCGCCGCGGCCGAGCCGCTCGAGGAGTTTGTACCCCTTGAGTTGTTCGGGGAGTTCGGCCAATACGGATGGGAGCAGGGCCATCGCGGGCGATCCGTCTGGGAGTGCCGGGGAACCGTCCCACTCTCTTAGTTCACGCCCGGCGTTTGGCAAAACCTCCCGCGCTGCGAGCGGTTCACGGCGGGGCCGAAGTGCATGGCGGAGATAGCAGGTTCCGCCCGCCGCGCGAAAAATACTCGCCGGCGAAACTCCGCTGAGCCGCAGTTCCCGGTTGCCCTCCGTCCGGGTCGAGGCCATTATGACATCCTCCCGCCTGTCTCGCTCTCTTGAGACGCCACATGATCGCCTCGCCCTCCCGCCGCGAACTGCTCCGCGTCGGCACCGCCTCCGCCCTCGGCCTGTCGCTGCCGGGCCTCTTGCGTGCCGACGAGTCCCGGTCCACGTCCGGCACCCCGGCGCACGCCGATCACTGCATCCTGATCTTCTTGAACGGCGGGCCGAGCCACCTCGACATGTGGGACATGAAGCCGGACGCGCCGGCCGAAATCCGCGGCGAGTTCAAACCCGTCGCCACCAGCGTGCCCGGCGTTCAACTGAGCGAACACCTGCCGCGGATGGCGACCCAAATGCACCGGGCGACACTCATTCGCAGCATGCATCACGGCGTGAACAACGCGCACGCGGCGGCGGTTTACTGCGGGCTGACCGGGCACGACCGGGGCGAGATCGGCGGCGGCGCGAAGCCCGACGACCACCCGGCCATCGGCTCCGTGACGGCCATGCTCCGCCCGCCGGCACGGAACGTGGTGCCGTATGTGTCCATGCCCTACGTCACGCAGGAGGGGGCCGGCGGGCCGCCGCAGCCGGGATTCTTCGGCGGCTGGCTGGGCAAGCCCCGCGACCCGCTGTTCGTGCTGCGGAACCCGAACACCCCCGACTTCCAACTGCCCGAACTGACTCTCAGTCGCGACATCGACGTCGCCCGGTTCGACGCCCGCAAGCAACTGGCCGCGAAACTCGGCGTCGGCAAGAACCCCGACCGCGCGCTGGCGGATATGGACGGCTTCCGTTCGCGGGCCTACGACCTGCTCACGGCCCCGACCACTCGCGAGGCCTTCCAAATTGATCGCGAGCCGCCGAAGACCCGCGACGCCTACGGCCGCAACATCTACGGGCAAAGCGTGCTGCTGTCCCGTCGGCTGATCGAAGCCGGGACGCGGGTGACGTGCATCTCGTGGGCACCGGACGCCAACGCGACGTGGGACACGCACGGGCAAAACTTCAAGAAATTGAAGGGCGAACTCCTCCCGCAACTCGATCTCGCGGTGTCGGCCCTGCTGAACGACCTGAGCGACCGCGGGTTGCTCGACCGCACGCTGGTGGCGGTCATGGGCGAGTTCGGTCGAACGCCGAAGGTGAACGGCAACGCCGGGCGGGACCACTGGAACTTCTGCTACAGCCTGATGCTGGCCGGCGGCGGGGTGAAAGGCGGGCACGTGTTCGGCGCGAGCGACAAGATCGGCGGCAAGCCGAGCCGGAACCCGGTGACCCCGGCCGATGTGGTGGCCACCGTGTACGCCGCGCTCGGCATCTCACCGGACACCGAGTTGCGCGACCGGCTCGATCGGCCGTACACGCTGGTCCCGTGGGGCAAACCCATCGCCGACGTGATGGGATAGGCCCTCCTGCCACCGCCCCCTGGCGGCAGGGAGAGGGTGCGGGGGTCGGGGAATCGGGCCGAGCCGCCGGCCTGTTGCTATTCATTCTGCATGGACGCACTCACGTTCCTGGACAAGCCGCCGGCCAAGCGGCAACCGGTGTACGCCTTGGCCGGCGACGAGGACTTCCTCAAGCGCCGCTGTCGGGACGCCATCATCGCGCACGTCGTCGGCGAGGCCGACCCGGAGTTCGCCGTCGCCAGCTACCCCGGCGACAAACTCGACTTCAGCACCGTCCGCAACGAACTGGAAACGCTACCGTTCCTCGCCCCGGCACGGGTGGTGATCGTCGAACCGGCCGACCTGTTCGTCACCGACCACCGCGACAGCCTGGAGAAGTACGCCGTCGCCCCCAGCAAGGTCGGAGTGCTGATCCTCGACGTGAAGTCCTTCCCCGAAACGACCCGGCTGGCGAAGGCCCTGCCCGACGCGGCGAAGCTGAGTTGCAAGGCCCCGGCCCCGGCGAAACTGCCGGAGTGGTGCGCGAAGTGGGCGAAGGCCGGGCACGGGAAGAAGTTGGTCGGCGACGCGGCCGCGATTCTGGTGGAACGCGTCGGGCCGAGTATGGCGCAGCTCGATCAGGAGCTGAAAAAGCTGGCGTCGGCGGTCGGGGCGAAAGCGGACATCACCCCGGACGACGTGGACCGGCTCGTCGGCCGCAGCCGCGCGGCCAACGTCTTCCACATCCTCGACGCCATCGGCAACGGCAAGCCGACCGACGCGCTGAACATCCTGGCCCAACTGTTCGAGGCTGGCGAAGACGCCATGAAGACCCTTGGCGCGCTCACGTCGCAGTTGCGGAAGTTGGCCACCGTGGGCCGGTTGCTGAACCAGGGGCAGTCGCTCGGCCCGGCGATGGACGACGCCGGGATCCCCAGTTGGCCGCAGGCCCGGCAGAGCGCCGAGCGGCAGGTCAAACACCTCGGCCGCGCCCGCCTGGGCCAACTCCCCGACTGGCTGGTGGACATCAACTCCGGACTCAAGGGCGGCAACCCGCTCCCGCCAAGGTTGCAACTCGAACGGTTGGTAGCGAAGCTGGCAGCGCCTACTTCCCCTCCTTCTTCCGTTCGTCCTCTTCGGACTGGATGAAGATCGTCGGGCGGATGACGGCGACGAGAACTTTGTTCGGGTGGTCGGGCGAAGTGAACTTCAGCGGCAGAAAGAGCCGGTCGTCGTCGGGAACGAACTGCTCTTCGCTAATCTTCTCCTCTCGCATCCGCACGGCCTGGAGTTCCACCGTTTCGGGTTTCCGGTTGACTCCGGCGATCAGCGGCTTGTCGGGCACGATTTCGCGCTTGCCGGTTTTCAGGTCGGACACGGAGCGGAGTACCTCGGTGGTCGTCACTGTGACGAACCGGCGGTCGGAACTCACGATCACACGGACGGAAAGCGTCACTCCATCGAACTCGACTTTCGGCTCGGGAACCTCCTTGGCATCCCACCGGTGGGGCGGCATCCGAAAGGTGATAGCCCGCCGATCCGTGACCATGATGGCGGATTGACTGCTCCGAAGTCGTTTGGGTGCAATCGGTTTTCAGACAGCCGGTATCTGCCGGTTTTGTTGTCTTCCCTAAGGAGATCTGTGTTTGACCTCGCTTGTTACGGAGTCGGTTCCGGGCATTAATGCCCCACTTGGGCTGTCAAAGAACTGGGGCATGCCATATCGGACCGTTCTCTGACCCACGGTTCGGATCGAGCATGCCCCATGGATGGCGAGC
>JBBRUO010000467.1:0-5274 GCA_038247725.1 Gemmatales bacterium | reverse complement strand
GCCCCTCCGCGTACCCGCGGGCGAACAGCCGCTTCATGTCCGGCGGGTTGAACGTGAAGCTGTTCAGCGGCACGTTCTCCTCCTCGCCGATGGCCGTCAGGTGGAACTTCATCCCGGACACGCCGCAGAAGGCGTACATGTTCGTCGCCTCGGCGCGGAAGAGGGCGTACAGCGACGCCGACAGCGTGCTGGTGATCCGCTTCAGCACCCCCGGCTTCTTGGTGAGCGGGTCGGCGTACAGTTTCCCGGCCGCCATCACGTACAGGTTCGATCCGGTCAGCCAGTCGGTCTTGACGCCGGCCGGCCGCCGCCCGCCGGGTCCGAGGCGGAGGAACATCTGACTCGCCGCGCCGCCGTCCACGTGCTCCTCGACGTACCGCCGGCCGTCGATCTCGACGTCGAACTTGACCGCCGGCAGCAGGCCGGGGATCGACGCCGTCGCCACGACCACCTTGCGGATAAGCGAGAGGGCGTCGGGCCGACCGCAACAGGCGATCGCGCCGAGGTCCCACACGCACAGCCGTCGCGTCTGCACGTTCATCGTCCCCACGTACAGCCGCCGGCCGGCCGCGTGCGCCGCCCGCAGGTCGCCCAGGAACTGCTCGTTCACCTCGGCCTCGACGATCTCGTACATCTTGCTCGGGTCGGCCAGCGCCGAGTTCCGGATGAGTTGCACCACTGGCCGGTACCGGTAGATGTCCTTGTCGGTGATGGTCGTGAAGAACCGCTGGAGGCGGGCGTCGTAGGTGGGGCCGAGGAAGGCGTACAGGGCCACCAGCGCGCCGCTGCTGATGCCCGTCACCACGTCGAAGGTGGGGCGGGTGCCGGACGCCGTCCAGCCGACCAACACGCCGGTGTTGTACGCCGCGTACTGCCCGCCCCCCGACAGCACCAGGATGTTCCGCGGCGGACCCGCCGGCTTCCCGGCCGAGACGGGCGGGGTGGCGAGGGCCTCGGCGAGCGGCTGGGCGATCTCGGACGGGTACGGGGGCCGCGGTGCCGGGGGCGGCAACGGCGGCCGCGACGCGGCACACCCCGACAGGGACGCCACCTGAAGCCCGCCGACGGCCACCGGCGCGAAACGAAGGAACTCTCGGCGGGTGAACATGGCGTTCGGCCGTCCGGGGCGGGGTCGGGGCGCTTGTTCAGACGCGAGCCCGCTCATACCGACACGGCTCGCCTTCCGTCAAGGTCAAACCCGGCCCGGAAAACCCGCCTGCGGGCCAGGGCACAGCGGGCGAATAGAATTGCCGGCGCGGCCCGTGTGTCTCCCGCTTTTTCGGTGCGAACGCCCCATGCCCACCTTCGGCTTCCTGCGCGCGGCGGCGGCGACCCCCGAACTCCGGGTGGCGGACCCGGCGTTCAACGCCGACCGCACCCGCGAACTGCTCCTCGCCGCCAACGACCGCGGCTGCGCCCTCGTCGTCTTCCCCGAGTGCGGACTGACCGGCTACACCTGCGGCGACCTGTTCCACCACCGGCGGTTGCTCGACGCGGCCGAAGCGGCGCTGGCGAGGCTGTTGGACGTACCGTTCGCCGGGGTCGCCGTCGTCGGGTTGCCGGTCGCGGCGGACGGGATGGTCTTCAACTGCGCGGCGATATTCCAGACGGGCAAACTCCTTGGCGTCGTCCCGAAGACGCACCTGCCGAACTACAAGGAGTTTTACGACGCGCGGTACTTCGCCCCGGCCGTCAACGCCGTATCCGACACGATCCTGCTCGCCGGGCAAGCGGTGCCGTTCGGAACGGACCTACTGTTCCCCTGCGACTCGCCGGAGTATCGCGGGTTCGTGCTCGGCGTCGAGATTTGCGAAGACCTGTGGATGCCGGTGCCGCCGAGTTCGTTGCAGGCGGTGGCCGGGGCAACGGTGTTGGTGAACTTGAGCGCCAGCAACGAGACCATCGGCAAGGCGGGTTACCGCCGCCAACTGGTGGTCGGGCAGAGCGGGCGGTGCGTGGCCGGGTACGTGTACGCTTCCAGCGGCGTCGGCGAGTCCAGTACCGATCTGGTGTTCGGCGGGCACTGTCTGATCGCCGAAAACGGCTCGCTGCTCGCGGAGTCGAAGCGATTCCAGCGCGAGAACACCCTGACCGTCGCGGACATCGACCTCGACCGCGTGCAACGCGACCGGTTCACCGCGAACAGCTTCCACGACGGAAGCCGGGCCCGACCGGCATATAGGCGCACATCCTTCCACGTGGAAGGATTGGGGGTCGTGGGTAAAATGGAGAGGTACATTGATCCGCACCCGTTCGTGCCGTCCGACCCGGCGACGTTGAACGAGCGGTGCGAGGAAATCTTCGCCACGCAGGTGGCAGGACTGGCGAAGCGGTTGGATCACATCGGCAAACCGGCCGTCGCCATCGGCGTGTCCGGCGGGTTGGATTCCACGCTCGCCCTTCTGGTGGCGGCGAAGACATTCGACCTGTTGGGCGTGCCGCGAGAGAAGATTCGCGCGCTGACGATGCCCGGCTTCGGCACCACCCCACACACGAAAGGCAACGCGCACGCGCTGATGATCGCCCTCGGCGTGCGCGTGACGGAGATCGACATCCGCGCGACGTGCCTGGAACAGATGCGGCAACTCGGCCATTCGCCGTTCGGGATCGATTTGCAGGCGCACGACGTGGAGTCGTTAACATCGGCGTTGCGCGACTTGCCGAATGACAACCGCACCGATTTAACCTTCGAGAACGTCCAGGCCCGCGTGCGGACGAGCTTGTTGATGAACACGGCTTTCACCATCGGCACCGGGGACGTGTCGGAACTCGCGCTCGGCTGGTGTACCTATAACGCCGACCACATGAGTATGTATAACCCGAACGTCAGCATCCCGAAGACGCTGGTGCGGTTCCTGGTGCGGTGGGCGGCCGACCACGAGTTCGCCGACGCCGCCCGCCGCACCCTGCACAGCATCGCCGACACGCCGATTTCGCCGGAGTTGCTGCCGCCCGCCGCCGACGGCACCATCGCGCAGGCCACCGAGTCGAGCGTCGGCCCGTACGAACTCGTGGACTTCTTCCTCTACCACTTCTTGCGGTGGGGGGCGGAACCGGAGAAGATCCTGTACCTGGCGGAGCGGGCGACGTTCGACCGGCCGCACACGCCGGCCGAACTGCGGCAGTGGCTGCGGGTGTTCCTGACGCGGTTCTTCGCCAACCAGTTCAAACGGAGTTGCCTGCCCGACGGCCCGAAGGTGGGCAGCGTCAGCGTCTCCCCCCGCGGCGACTGGCGGATGCCGTCGGACGCCGGCGCGCGGGCGTGGCTGGAGGGGATTTGAGAGTGAATTCAATAAGAGGAACGCGGACGACGCGGATGAAAACAGGGATGAAGAGGATCCGAAGGAAAGAAATCTTTGTCTTGTCCTGATCCTCTTCATCCGCGCTGAAATCCTCTTCATCCGCGTTCCTCTTCTTCGAACGTTCTTCCGCCGGAGGTTCCATGCCCCGACTCGTCGTCCTCGAAGGGCCGGACGCCGGCCTACAGTTCGAACTGACCGCCGGGGCGGTGACGGTCGGCCGTCACTCGTCCAACCCGATCCCGCTCACCGACCCCCGCGTCTCCCGCCGCCACTTCGACATCCGCGCCACCGCCGCCGGCGCGACCGAACTGCACGACCTGGGCAGCGGCAACGGCACCGAGGTGAACGGCCGCGAGGTCCGCACCGTCCTCCTCCGCGGCGGCGACCGCATCGGGGCCGGGGACACGCTGCTGCGGTACGAGGACGACGGCCCGCCGTCGGTGGACCGCACCCGGCTGGTGGTGCGGCCGACCGAGTTCCCGTCGGCTATCCTGCGCTCGGTCGCGGCCGACATGGGTAGTCAGATCTTGAAGCGGCCGGAGGTGGCCGGGACGGACTGGCTGCGGGGGCGACTGGCGAACCTGGCCGTGCTGTACGAGGCGTCGGAGGTGGTCAGCGACGTGCTCGACGTGGAGACCCTGCTGACGCGGATCGTCGAGTTGTTGGTGCGGACGACCGACGCCGACCACGGCGGGGCGGTGCTGATCGACCCGGACACCGGGGCGGCGGTGCCGACGGCGGTGGTGGCGAAGCCGGGGGCCGACGGCGAGTTCGTGGTCAGTCACACCGTCCTCGACCACGTCCTCAAGGAGAAGTTGGGGATTCTGGTGTCGGACGCGACGGCCGACGTGCGGTTCCGCGCCGGCGACAGCATCGCCCGGCACCAGTTCCGCGAAGTCATCTGCGTGCCCATGAAGGGGCGGCACGACACCGTCGGGGTGATCTTCCTGGACACCCGCGCGTCCCTGTCGGCGGTGCCCGTCGCCGACCCGGTGACGTTCACCGAGGACCACCTGAAACTGGCCGTGGCGGTGGCCCACCAGGCGGCGCTGGCCGTCGAGGAGACGCGGTACTACCACGCGATGGTGCAGTCCGAGCGGTTGGCCGCCGTCGGGCAGACCATCGCCGCCCTCTCCCACCACATCAAGAACATCATGCAGGGGGTGCGGTTCGGGTCCGACATGGTGAAGATGGGGCTGGCCGAGGACGACCGCGAACTGCTGACGAAAGGGTGGCGACTGGTGGAGAAGAACCAGACCCGCATCGACGAGCTGATCCTGGACATGCTCGGCTACTCCAAGGAGCGGGAGCCGGCGGCCGAGCCGACCGACCTGCCGTCGCTGGTCGCCGACGTGCTGGAGGTGGTCCGCGGCCGGGCCGATGACGGCGGGGTGTCACTGGACGTGGACGCCGACCCGCTGCCGCCGGTCCCGTGCGACCCGGACGGCATCCACCGGGCGGTATTGAACGTGATCAGCAACGCGGTGGACGCCGTCACCGACGTGCCCACCCCGCGGGTGACGGTGACAGTGCGGGCGGCCGACGGGTTCGCCGAGATCGCGGTGGCGGACAACGGGGCGGGGGTGCCGGAGGACAAGCGGGAGGACGTGTTCAAGCCGTTCGTCAGCACGAAGGGGAACCGCGGCACCGGACTGGGGCTGCCCGCCGCGCGGAAGGCGCTCCGCGAACACGGCGGGGACGTGGTCATCCGCGACGGGCCGAGCGGCGGCGCGGTGTTCGTCATCCGACTGCCGCTGCACCGGTAGCCCGACTCACGTCGGCGAGTCCGTAGCCCCAAACCCCGTGATCGAAGGAAAACGCGACTGTTGTCAGCGGAGAAGAGACTCCTGTTGACAGTTGTCGGGGGGCGGTTACTATTCCCCCATGTCGCCGGCCCAGTGCCGATGACAGCCGCGACGAGACGCGAGAGCCGAGTCTTCACCGACTTGGCCCAACTGTTTCGGAGCGGGAG
>JBBRUO010000466.1:0-5275 GCA_038247725.1 Gemmatales bacterium | reverse complement strand
CGGGGCGGGCCCCCCCCGCCCGGGGGCGGGGGCCACCACCTTCGATACAGTGAGCAGGCGTGAGGCCCCGGCGGACACGAATTGACCTACACCGGAACGTCCGATTCGTGCTACACCGTGCGTCGCATTCGCGCCCGGTTCGCCACGGAGGGTCGTGCCATGTCCGCCGCCACCCAAGTATCGATGACGCGGTTCCCCTGGTGGATTGTCGGCGGCGGCGTGCTGCTGTCGCTGGTGTACCTGCCGACGCTGGCCGCGCCGTTCGATTTCATCGACGACGGCGACCTCGTTTACCCGGTGGCGACGCCGACGTTCGCCGGACAGGTCGAGGTGTGGTGGGACCGCGTGGCGGACAACGTCGCGCACCTCGGCCCGTTCCGCCCGGTGGTCCATGCCCACTGGCAGCTTCAGGCGAACTGGCTGAACGCCGACCCGCTGGCGTGGCGGGCGGTGCGGCTCGGTTGGTGCGCCCTGTCGGCGATGCTGCTGCTGTGGCTGCTCCGGGAGTTGCGGTGTCACCCGGTGGCGGCGCTCGTCGCGGCGGCAGCCGCCATGTGGAACCCGTACCGCAACGAAATCTGGACGAGCCTGACCCTGGCGGAAGGGGTGGCCATGCCGTACGCCATGCTCGCGCTGATCGGGGCGCGGAAGGCCGCGTTCAGCCAGCGGCCGTGGCCGTGGGACGCGGCGGCCGTGTTCGGGTTGCTGATGGCGCTGGGGTGCAAGAACGTGTTCGTCGCGCTGGTGCCGGCGATGGCGGTGCTGCGGTGGTCCAACGGCTTCCGGTGGCGGGCGGCGGTGTACCTGCTGCCGGTGCTGGTGCCGGTCGCGCACTTCGTTTACTTCAAGCTGAACTGGAAGCCGGGCAATTACGAGATGGCCGGCCCGACGTGGGCGCAAGTGGGCCGCTTCTGGCTGTGGATGAAGGGCGCGGCCGGCGCGGACTTCCTGGGGGCCGGCGCGGCGGCGGTGCTGGCGTGCGTGTGCTTTTTGGTCCCCCCCCGGTCAGAAGAGGGGAGAACCCGCGAAGGAAACGTCCCGATTCTTGCCGCCCTCGCGCTGCTGCTCGCCGGGTTCTCGGTGTACCTGCCGATGGACATCATGTCGCCCCGGTACACGATGCCGGCGGTGTGGGGCGTGGACATCCTCCTCGCCCTGCTGCTGACGCGGTTCCTGACGATCCCCGACGGTCGCGTCACCCGCGCAGCCTGGGTCGTCCTCGGCGCGGGGTTGCTCGTCACGGTGGTCGCCAGTGTCGGCCGGCAAGACAAGCTCGCGGCGCGATCCCGGATGCTGTGGGAAGTAGTCGAACACCTGGAGAAGACGGCCCCGGTCGGCGAACCCGTGGCGTGGGTCGGTGGCGACAGCTCGGCCGGCGCGCTGAACGTGGAGGAAGGCATTCATGTGTACTGGCACCTGAAGCACCGCGACCGGGGCGACATTCGCATCGGGCTGTTCGACGCGACCGGCGAACCGGTGACGCGGGTGGAACTGCCGCCGCTGGATCAACCGCCGCGTGTTCGCGTCACGGCCGGCCCGTCCGACCCGGCGAAGTGGGAACTGACGCGCACGTTCACTCAACCCTACCGCCTGGGCCGGAAGCGGTTCGAGTGTCGGCTGGAAACCGCAATCACCCCGCTACCCACGATCTCCGGCTTACCGATGATGCCGAGTTCGCTTCCGGCGACGGGGCAAGGTTTCGCGCTCGACCCGTTCACGGCGAAGTTCATGAAGGAGTCGTTCGCCAACCCCGGCCACGAGTCCGAGACGCTGCTGAAACTGCGACCGAAGGTGCCGGGCATCAACGGCGCGGCCGACCTGCTCATCGACGGCGGGGGGGAGTAACGCGAATGGCCACCTCCGCGCGGAAAAACCCGTTCGACAAGGCCGCCCGATTCGCGGCGCGACTGGACGCGGCCGGGTTCCTCGCGTGGGCGTTGAAGTTGCCGCCGACCGACTTCGCATTCCGTCAGTGGTTGGACACGCGGAACATCCCCTTCCCGGACGGCGACAACCGCACCGGGGACACGGTGGCGTGGGTGGACCGGGCGACGGCCGGTGGGGTGCCGTGGGCGGTGGCCGTGGAATTCCAGATCGAACCCGACCCACGGATGTTCGGCCGGCTGGGGCGGTACCTGCACGACATCTGGCTGGACAAAAAGCCGGATGACGAGCGCGGCAGCCGGTTCCACCTGGGCGGGGTGATCGTCAACCTGACCGGTCGGGGCAACGCCGCACGCGCTTTCGATTGGCCGGACGCTGGGCTGCGAACGGTACTCATGCCGCGGGAGATCAACGCCGAGTCGGAGTCGGCGGAAGAACTTCTGGGCGAGATCGAATCCGGTGCGCGGCCGCGGGCGCTGCTCCCGTGGGTGGCCCTGATGACCGGAGCCGGCGAAGCGGATACAGTGGAGCGGTGGAAGCACCTCGCCGACGCGGAGCCGGAATACCGCGCGCGGGCAACATACGGCGGACTGGCGCGGGTGTTCGCCGACGCCGCCCGCTGTCATCATGTGTGGTCCGATTCCCTGAGGAGGTGGAACTTGCGCGAATCCCTATCCGTTAACGAGTGGATCCAGGAAGGCCGTCAGGAAGGGCGAGTCGAAGGCCGAGTCGAGGGACGGCACGAGGGGCGCTTGGAGTTGCTGGAGGCGGTACTGACGACCAAGTTCGGCCCGCTCTCCCCGCAGACGATGGACCGCCTGCGCGAGCTGCCGGACGACCAACTGAAGTCCGTCTCCATCCGGTTCGTCACGGCGACGAGTCTGGCCGACCTCGGCCTGTGACGCCCGGCGGCGGATACACTCTCCTCGTCGCACCCGCCGAGGAGAGACCATGCCCGCCGTGCCCCGTCTGGTTGCCACCGATTCGGTCGTCGTCGTCGTGGACGTGCAAGACAAACTGCTCGCCGCCATGCCGACGGCCCAGTCCCTCGTCGCGTCCGTCGGGTTCGTCCTCGATGTCGCGAACCTGCTGGAGATCCCCGCCCGCGCGACCGAGCAATACCCGAAGGGCCTCGGCCCGACGAACTCCGACTTGTCTCGCCGCTTGCCGTCACCGGTCCCCGCGAAGACCGCATTCAGTTGCTTCGGCGCGGCCGGCTTCCTCGACGAATTGCGCGGCCTCGGTCGCCAGTCGGTGGTGCTGACCGGCATGGAAGCGCACGTCTGCGTCGCGCAAACCGCGCTCGACCTGTTGGAGCATGGCTTCGCCGTGTTCATTCCCGTAGACGCCGTCGCCAGCCGGTTCGCCGTGGATTCTGAAACCGCCCTTCGCCGGTTGGATCGCGCCGGGGCGATCTGGACCACGGCCGAGGCGGTCGCGTTCGAGTGGGTCGGCGACGCCCGCCACCCGAACTTCAAGGCCGTCAGCAAACTGGTCATCGACCGCGCGCGGTGACGCCGCCGGGAGAGTGCCGTTCGGGTCAGCGGAACGGCCCGGTTCGCCTGATTATCGCTTGCGTCCGCCCCGGCCGGTCGTATACCTTGCCTCCACTCTCACCCCCCCCTCTGATGAAGCGGTCGCCATGTCCACTGCCCCTCCCGATGTCCCGCCTCTCCGCACCGGTTGGGGCAGCTTGCGCGACATGAACCCGTACCAGTGGTTCGTGTTCGTCGTCTGCTGCCTGGCGTGGGACATGGACTGCATGGACCAGCAGTTGTTCGCCCTCGCCCGCCGGCCGGCGATGGAGACGCTGGTGCCGAAGGTGACGGCCGACGACCCGCGGTTCGCCGAGCAGAAGGCGGCCATGGAGGCCAAGGCCGACGGCAAACCGGTGTCCGAAACCCAGGTGGTGACCTCCCTCCAGAGCGCGGACATCGGGAAAGCGGCGGGGTGGGCGACGTCGTTCTTCCTCATCGGCTGGTCGGTCGGCGGCATCGGCTTCGGCATCCTCGGCGACCGCTGGGGGCGGGTGAAGACGCTCATGCTCACCATCGGCCTGTACTCCGTGTTCACCGGCCTGAGCGCGCTGTCGAACGGCGTCGCCGACTTCCACCTGTATCGGTTCCTGACCGGGCTGGGCGTCGGCGGGGTGTTCGCCGCCGCCGTCACCTTGCTGGCGGAGACCGTCCCGGCGCACGCCCGGTCTTACGCCCTCGGCCTGTTCCAGGCGTCGAGCGTGCTGGGCAACTGCACCGCCGCCCTCATCTCGATGTACCTCGGCTCCCTCCGCGAGGACGGGGCGTTCGAGGGGGAGACGCTGTTCGGCTTCCCGATGTCGCCGTGGCGGCTGATGTTCCTCATCGGCATTCTGCCGGGCTTCCTGATCGTCTTCATCCAGTTCAAGCTGAAGGAGCCGGAGAAGTGGCGGCTGGCGGTGGCCAAAAGTGGGACCAAGCGGGCCGGCTCGTACGGCGAACTCCTCGGCAGCCAGTGGCGGAGCCGGGCGCTGTTCGGCCTGCTCCTGGCCCTGGCCGGGGTCATCGGCCTGTGGGGCATCGGCTTCTTCTCCTACGACCTCCAGCGGGTGGTGGCCGAGCCGCAGTACATCGCGGAGGCCGTCGAGCAAGGACTGGCCACGCAGGCGCAGGCCGACACCAACAAGCTGCCGCCGGCCGCGGAGAAGTACATCAACGGGCAGAAGTCGTACTGGGCCGGCATCACCTCGCTGGTGCAGAACGCGGCCGCCTTCTTCGGCATCTTCGCGTTCAGTTGGATCACGGCGTCGGCCGGGCGGCGGCCGGCGTTCGCCCTGTTCTTCGTCCTCGCCGGGTTGAGCACCGCCTACGTCTTCTTGAACCTGGAAACCCGCTCCGACATCTTCTGGATGGTGCCGATGATGGGCTTCTTCCAACTCGCCCTGTTCGGCGGGTACGCCATCTACTTCCCGGAGTTGTTCCCCACCCGCCTCCGCAGCACCGGCACCAGCTTCTGCTACAACGTCGGCCGGCTGATCGCCGCGTCCGGCCCGGCGGTCCTCGGCTTGCTGCTCAGTCCGGCGGTGTTCGGCAGTTACCCGGACCCGCAACCGTTCCGGTACGCCGGCGCGGCCATGTGTTCGGTGTTCGCCCTCGGCCTGATCGCCCTGCCGTTCCTGCCGGAAACCAAGGGCAAGCCGCTACCGGAGTGAGAAAGCTGTCGATGGTAGTGTCCCGCTCGCCCCGCGAGTGGGCGGACGCGTGGCACGCGGTCGGCAAGTTTCCCTCGAACGGTGACGACTATCGCGCGGCGCTCGAGTCGGTCACGAGCTCGTTCACGAAGCGCGGGAGCAGGCCCGGCGGTCTTCACGGAAGCGCGATCGCTCAGGTTCGCACCAACGAGTCCTACCTGAACT
>JBBRUO010000465.1:0-5276 GCA_038247725.1 Gemmatales bacterium | reverse complement strand
GCCGGTGATCGGTGGTCGGGCGGGTCCATAAAACCTCCCCATCATGATCCGACTGCTGCATTACAGCGACGTTCACCTGACGGCCCGGCCGCTCGGCTTCCGCTTCCGCGACGTGGTGAGCAAGAAACTGCTCGGCTACATAAACATCCGCTACCTCGGCCGCGGGAACCGGTTCCGGCACACCCCCCGCGTCGTGGACGCGATGATGGCCGACGTGCGGGCCGGCGGGTTCGACCACGTCATCTTCAGCGGGGATGCGACCACACTGGCCTTCGATGTCGAGTTCGAGTACGCCGCCCGGCGGTTGGGGGTGACCGACCCGACCGTCCCGCCGACCATCGCCGTGCCCGGCAACCACGATTACTACACCGACGGGGCGGCCCAGTCCGGGAAGTTCGAGCGGTACTTCGCCCCGTGGGTGACCGGCGAGACGGTGGACGGCCACCAGTACCCGTTCGCCCGCCGCGTCGGCCCCGCCTGGCTGATCGGCCTGAACAGCAGTTACCCCCGCAAGTTCTTCACCTACGGCGCGGGGGCGACCGTCGGTCGCGACCAACTGGAGCGGCTGAAGACGCTGTGCGGGCGGTTGTCGCCGGGGCGTCGGATTCTGGTCACGCATTACCCCCTGCGGCGGGCCGACGGGAAGGTGGAGCGGCGGTCGCACCGGCTGCTGGATCACCGCCGGGTGCTGGCGGGGGTCCGCGACCTCGGCCTGTCGCTGTGGCTGCACGGGCACATCCACACCCCGTTCGTCCTTCCCGCGTCGGCCGACATCCCGTTCCCGATCATTTGCGCGGGCAGCGCCACCCAGACGAACCGTTGGGCGCACAACGAGTACGAGATCGACGGGGCCACCCTGCGGGGGGTGCGGAAGGTGTTCGACCCGGCCACCGGCGGGTTCCGCGAGGGGGGGCGATTCGCGCTGGATCTGCCAGGTGTGGGGTGAGCCGAAACGGAGGAATCGCGTTCACGACGGCGGTCGTGTGCTAGGTTTTTGGCGGTTCGCGCGGAGGGCCGTCCGGGTCCCCGACACGCCGCGGGTGTGAAGGTCATGAACGCTCTTGTCCCGGCCGAGTTTCAGCCGTTCGTGTTGCCGGTCAGCGTCGGCCTCGGGGTCGTGCTGATCGTCCTGTTGCTGTTCGCCACGAAGAAGCGGTCCCGGAGCGTCGCGCCCGCGCCGTCGGCGGCCGGGATGCGGTCGTCCCAGTGGACGTCCCCGATGCCGTCGTTCGCCGACCGCCGCGGGTCCACCCGGCGGGAGGGCGGCAACCCGGTGAAGGTGACACTGGCGTCGCCGGCGTTCAAGAGCGGCACCCACATCGGGTACGTCCTCGACCGCTCGACCGGCGGGTTGCGGATGGCCTCGGCCACCGGTCTGCCCGTCGGCAGCAGCGTACAAGTGCGGGCCGCCCACGCCCCGGACGAGACGCCGTGGGTGACGATCCTCGTCCGCAGTTGCAAGCCGAGCGGCAAGGGGTACGAGATGGGCTGCGAGTTCGACAAGACCCCGCCGTGGAACGTGCTGCTGCTGTTCGGATGAAGTGAACCTGTCACAACCCGCCGTGTCCGCTACCATACGAGTTCGGTTCGTCGGTCGGTCGGACGGTCGCCGCCGGGAAACCGGGGGAGGAAAGTCCGGGCTTCATAGGGCGCGGTGGTGGGTAACGCCCACCCCCGGCGTCGGTTCGCATCCCGGTGCGGGTCGGCGACGGGCGGGACAGTGCAACAGAAAAGATACCGCCCGGTCCAGAGGCCAGAAGGCAGAGGACAGAAACCAGAAGGCGGGCCACCGAGTCTTCTGGTTTCTGTCCTCTGCCTTCTGGCCTCTGGACCGGGTAAGGGTGAAACGGTGCGGGGCGCAAGCCCTTAAAGTAAGAGCGCACCAGCGGCGGGGTGACCCGCCGGCTTTGTAAACCCCACCGGAAGCAAGGTCAAACAGGGGGCAGGATCGGCCCGATCCGCTACGACCTCCGGGTAGACTGCTCGACCCCGTCAGTAATGGCGGGGCTAGATAAATGACCGTCGCCGGCGGGGCAACCCGTCGGGACAAAACCCGGCTTACAGACCGGCCGACGAACCGACTCCGGGTTTTCCTGGTCCTCATACACGAACCCGCCAAGGCTTTCCCAAGTGCCGAGGGGGGAACGCAACTCACCTCCCCTCCCGGCGGCTTCGCCGCCGACCTCCCCTCAACGAGGGGAGGTGTCCAGCGTTCTCCCCACGGCACCTGAATGGGACACCCGCAGCGGGTGCGTGTATCAGAGGGTCAATTTGAAGAGATTCACTGCGGAGGGCGCGGAGAAAAGGGCGGGAAAATCAACTCTATCTGATGTGCTCTCCCGTGCTCTCCGGAGTTGAATTTTGCCCAGTTTCGACCTCGGAGTGGCCTTGGGGGATAAGGAATCTCCCCTCCCGGTCGCGTGCCGCGACCGACCTCCCCTCAACGAGGGGAGGTGTTCAGACCGGCCTGCCCCCGCAACGGGACAGGCTCAGCGGGTTCGTGTCTCAACTCACCCACGCCACCGGCCAGTCAGCGCACCGCCGGCACACGAACGCATGGCGGTTGCCCGGCGCGGGCAGCGTCAGCCCGTGCGCCTTGGCGAATCCCGTCGCGTCCGCTGTCCCCTGCTCTTGCGTCGGCACCCAACTCGCGTTCCCCCACTCGTCCGAGTCGATCGTCAGCAGGAAATCCATCCCCCGCCGGCACGTCGCGCACGCCGGCGGGTGGGCCTCGCCCTTCCAATACGGGAACCCGCCGACCTTCGTGCCGGGCGCGGCGCTGAGTTGCGTCTGGTACACGTCCACTGGGTCGCCCCCCGCCGGCGGCTTCCACGCCGCGATCTTGTCGCCCAGTGGCGTCACCCGGATGGTCGCCCAGTCGGGCATTTCCGTCACCTGTTCGGGGAACGCCCGGCACGCCACCGGCACGTAATCCATCAAGGCGAACTCGGTGGACGGGTATTCGGCGAGCGGTTCCTTCACGTCCGCCGCCTTCCGCCAGAACAGTTGCGGCTTCGGGCCGCCGTCGTCGTGGTCGCGGGGCGACCACAGCACTTGCAGCAGGTCCGTACCGGGCTTGAACTTCACCGTCGGCGGCGTGTCTTCCATCCGCACTTGCAGCACCGGCACCAGCGGAATGCCGAAGGTGTCGCACGTCGGCCACGCCTCCGAGGCCGGCCACCAGAACCGCCCGCCGATCTTGGTCTCGTCGGGGTCGGGTTCGACGCCGAACCGGGGGTGCAGCCGCGCCGTCGCCCGCAGTCGCGTTCGCAGGTCGAGGTCGGGGAACAGCTTGGCGATGTCGTCCGGCCGGGGCGGGGTGGTCCGCGCCGCGGTCGCCGGCACGCGGAACCGTTCGAGCATCCGCAGGTGGTCTTCCCGCGCCTTCTTCTGAACGGGAATGACGCGGGCCTCGGAGGCGGACACCAACTTCGCGCCCGGCGGGGACGGCGGCCGCGCGCACCCGGCGGCGACGGCGGACGCGGCGGACGACGCGAGGAACTGACGGCGGTTCACGGATCATCCTCCGGGGGCGACATTGGCGTATCATAGGCGGGAGTCCGGTTCGGCGCGGTAGGTCCGTCTCGCCGATACGGACTGCGTTTGTCCGGTTCGGCGAACCGGACCTACTCTTTCTCGGAGTTCCCCCGATGCGCCTGCTCCTCTCCCTGGCCGCGCTGGCCGTCGCGGCCGCCGCCTTCGCCGACGACAAACCCGCCGGCGAGTGGAAGCCGATCTTCGACGGCAAGTCGATGGACGGCTGGACGCCGAAGATCCGCGGGTACGAACTCGGCGACAACTTCGGCGACACGTTCAAAGTGACGGACGGCAAGCTGGTGGTCGGGTACGACAAGTACGACCAGTTCGACGAGAAGTTCGGCCACCTCTTCTACAAGGACACCTTCTCCCACTACCGCATCCGCGTCGAGTACCGGTTCATCGGCGAGCAGTGCAAGGGCGGCCCCGGCTGGGCGACCCGCAACTCCGGCATCATGATCCACGGCCAGGACCCGAAGACGATGACCAAGGACCAGAAGTTCCCGGTGTCCATCGAGGTGCAACTGCTCGGCGGCAACGGCAAGGACAAGCGGGCGACGGCCAACCTGTGTACGCCCGGCACCAACGTGGTGATGGGCGACAAGCTGTTCACCCCGCACTGCACCAACTCGAAGTCCAAGACGTTCCACGGCGACGAGTGGGTGACGGTGGAAGTGGAGGTGAACGGCGGCGGCGTCATCAAGCACCTGATCAACGGCGAGGAGGTGCTGGCGTACTCCCAGCCGCAACTCGACCCGAAGGACGCCGACACCAAGCCGCTCATCAAGGATCCGAAGAACCTGATCCTGGAGGGCGGCACGATCTCCTTGCAGTCCGAGAGCCACCCGTGCGAGTTCCGCAAGGTCGAAATCATGATCCTGAAGAAGTGACCCGGCGAGCCGCGCCGCGGGAGCGGTATCTTGGGAGGGCACCGTCTGGGCCGCTGGACTCGCCCTCCCGGTTTCGGCTTACAACTGCCCGTCCAGGCCCAGTTGGTGGAAGTAGTGGGTGACGGTGTCCTGGTTCTCCAGCAGCCAGTCGATGCTCGGCTCGTTGGTCATCGCCTTCTTCAACACCTTCAGCGTCGCCTCGCGGTTGATCCGGAACAGGGCCGCGTGGTCTACGTCGCCGACCGGCACGTCCAGGATCGCCGGGTCGAGCCAGACGCTGTAGATGATGCCGAGGTCGTTCGCCTTCGCCTTCGGAATGACACCCTCGCGCACCGCGTCCAGTACCCCGTTGGCGATGCCCGCCTGCACGGTGCCCATCAGGATGCCGGTGTAGCGCGGGTTTTTCACCGTGACTTTCGACACCATGAGCGTGGCCGGCTTCACCTGCACGTCGCTGTTCAGGATGGCGAACACCCGCGTGTGCCCCTTCACCTGATCGCCGACCAGCGTGGCGAGTGCCGTGCCGACCGGGCCGTCCAACTCGCCGATTACCACTTCGGGTTCGGCGCACAGGTAATCCTTGTGCCCTTCGACCAGCGCCTCGCCCGTCCGCATCCCGATTCGATCCGCCATGACAAGCACCTCCTGGGGAGTGGTTCAAGATACGGACGCGGTCGCGGGTGGCGGGGTGCGAAGTGGGACGTAAAACACGCTTCCCGCATTCGTTCGAGTAGGGCCGTGCCCCCGGGGCGGGCCAACCCCGACGACCGGCCCGCGGGGCCGGCCGAACAAGGAGACAGCCAAGAACCATACCCCACCGCCCCCCCCCCCCCCGCCCGGCCGCGGGGG
>JBBRUO010000464.1:0-5279 GCA_038247725.1 Gemmatales bacterium | reverse complement strand
GTGGCTCCGGGCGAAGCGAAGAGACGACCAGCGGTTAAAATGATTCTAGCCGACGGGCCGCCACAATGCCAGCGTTTCGCGGCGGGTTCCGCCGACCGCCGACAGCGGGCGAGCCGCGGACAACAACCACACGGTGAGGGGCACTCACACCGATGGGCGCGGCGTCGCGGAGGGACTCCGGGACGACGCTTCTGGTCTGCGCCGAGGGTCGGAAAAGGTGGGGAGAGGACGGTCAACCGACATCAGCTGATGGGGAAGTTCCTGGGGCGGCCGGCCAACTCCCGCACTGCAACACCACTCGATAGCCGTCGGGATCCTCGAATGTGCGACCGCTGCGGTCCCAGTATGGGTTGAAGGCTGCGACCGGCACCTGACCCGCCTGTTCCAGTCGGGTGACTGCGGCCCGCCACTCTGCCACGTCGGGCAGGTAGAAGACCAACAGGTTGTCCGCCGTTGGTGCGCGGCCCGCCACGTGCCCGGCCGCGCGGGTGAACTCCAAGTGATACCCGGCCCCGCGGCGACCAAGCATGACGCCGTCGAACCCGTCGTGCCCGGCGAACGTGGACAGCACCTCGAACCCTAGCCCTTCGCGGTAGAACGCGACCACGGCGGACAAATTATCAGTCGGGCGGGCGATCCGCAGGTGCGCGGTGCCCAGATCGGCGACCACATCCACTCCCGCAGCCCTCCTGGGGCCGAATGACCCCGTTCACCGGCCCGGCCGCGTGACCAACACGCGGCAACGACGCGCAAGACGCTACGGGAAACAAACTACGTGGCCGGGTCCGGTGCAGCGTCTGGGGCGGCCTCGAACCACGGCACCCCAGGCCACGACTCCAAAACACTCGCGGCTCGGGTAAAATCCAGCACGAAGTCGGGCTTGCCCGCCCCGGCAGACTCGGCCGCGCTAGGGTCGAACATCTGGACCACCCGGCAGGCGTACTCGCCGTCGGGCAACTCGACCAGCAAGTCCCGTTGGTGCCGTTCGGGCAGCCGCACGTCCGCGAACTGTGCGGCCATCGTGAGCGACTCATAGTTGGTGACCAGCACCGTCCCGCCGACGACACGGATCGGCCCGCTGACCTCCCGGAACCCGCAGGCACGAGATCGCCGCTGCCGCACCTCTACCCGCCAGACGCCTTCCAGCCCGGCGCCCCACAAGAGCAGCGACCGCCGGTCCATCTGAGCTGTGAAGTGGCGGAACAACTGGGCGAATTGCCAGTCGGGGGCGACGAAGCCCTCATATGCCGCCGGGACGACGACCGCCAAAAACCCGGAGTCGTCGCTGACCTCCATCACACCGGAAGCCCTTTGTGGCCGAATAAATACTCATCCCGATCCCGGTGATTGGGATAACCTGTTGTGTTGTTTGGGATAATACCGCCCGTCGAAAGCCGCGGTCAAGTTTTTCTTGCGGCCGTGCCGACCAACGCGAGCGAATTCGCCCCGCACGGCGGGCGGGTCACTTCTCTCGAATTCGATGCCCCGCTGGGCCACGTCGCGCGGTTCGCCGTTCGCCACCGCTCCCGCGTCGAGGTGTCACGCGCACCGAGTTCGGTCGGCCAGATGGTGTCGGCGATCCGCCCGGCGTATCACTTGTGGATCTTCGTCAACTTCGCCATCGCTCCGGCGAGTTCCGCGCGACGCGGCCTTCGGCCGTCGCCGCACGGCCTCTACTGACTGAATGCGGTTGAGGTGCGGTGGAATCCGGGACCGGGTGTCACCGCTTCGGCTTCGACTCGCCCTTGGGCGGTTCCACGGGCGAAACGCCCGTGAGGTCCAGGGTGTTGACTTCCTTGGACTTCAGATCGACGACCCGGATGCGGTGGGCGTTCGTGTCCGCCACGTACAGTTTGTTTCCCGCAACGCTCAATCCCATCGGCTCGTTGAAGACCGGCGTTTCCCCCGGCTTTGCGGGACCGCCGACGAACGTCGTGACGGCGTTGGTGGCGAGGTCGATGGTCTTGATCTTGTTGTTGTAGGTGTCGGCCACGTACAGCTTGCCGTCGTGATACGCGACCCCGGCCGCGTGCTGGAGGGTCGCCTCCGTGGTCGCCCGCAAGGAGTCGTCGGCGACCCGGCCCGGCCCGTCGCGGTCGCCGAACTCGAACAGGCCGCGGCCGACGAGAGTCCCCACCGGCCCCGTGCCGTCCAGCGGGATCTGGCGGATCGCGCTCACCTCGGAGTCCGCCACGTACAGGTTCCGGCCGTCACTGGTCAGGCCGCTCGGCTGGGCGAACGAGGCTTCGGGCCGCCGGCCGTCCTTGAGATCCTCCTCCCGGTTGCCGGCGAACGGCAGGAACTTCCTCGTGATCAGGTCGAGGGTCCAGATCTGGTGAGACCCCGCCATCGCGACGAACAGCCGTTGCCCGTCGAGCCACACGTCCCACGGCGTACAGGACATGGCCCGCGGGGTGTTGGGAAGGGTGAAGGATTGGGCGGTACCGGCGATGGTCCTGACGGTCTTCGACTTCAGGTCGAGGACCCGGAGACAGTTGTTCTTCCGATCCGCGACGTAGACCGTATCGTCCCGCACGGCCATGCCCTGCGGGTCGTCGAACTCCGCCTCGTCGAACCCGCCGTCCTTTTTGCCGGGCTGGCCCGTCCCGGCGATGGCGATCTTTTTCCCGTCGAGGTCCGTGACGACGATCCGGTGGTGCGTGCTGTCGGCGATGAGCAACCGCTTGCCCTTGTCGTCGGCGACCACTTTCCCCGGGAAGTACAGCGGCGTGTCGGGGTCGTCGCGGAATTTCGCCGTGTCGAACCGGACCGGGGTCTCGTTCAGCGTCTTGTTCTTCCGATGCTTCTGGATCAGCGCGGCGATCACGTTGTCGATGCCCTTCATATCGACCCGCGGTTCGCCGGCGGCCCCGGCGACCACATTCCCCTCCGGATCGATAATCGCGATCGTCGGCCACCACTGGGCGTTGTACGCGGTCCAGATTTTCTTCTCGGCGTCATTCACGACGGGGTGCCGGATTTCGTACCGGAGGATGGCCTTCCGAAGGGTCTCGGTCTTCTTCTCGTTCTCGAACTTCGGGGAGTGGACGCCGATGACCACCAACTCGTTCTTGTACTTCTCTTCGAGTTTCGCGAGGTCGGGCAGGATGTGCATGCAGTTGATGCAGCAGAGCGTCCAGAAGTCGAGGAGTACGACCTTGCCGCGCAGGTCCTTGAGTTTCAGGGGTTTGGCGGTGTTGAGCCACGCGACTCCGCCGTCGAGTTCCGGGGCCGCGACCGGCCGGATCGGGGCCTGGGCGAGCGTCGCGCCGCCGCCGGATCGACCGCCGGGGAGTGCGATCAGGGTCCCGAGGACGAGGGCGAGTGCCGTGCAGAGCCTGATGCGACGGCGAGTGGGCGGCCGGTCGGGGACGGGTGCGGAGGAAGAGTGCATGGGAATCTCACCTGGGTGGTGACATCGTGGAGAGGAACTGCGCCGCGAACCGAGATCGAGACGGTGTGCGGGATCACGATCCGACACCGCCTTCCATACAGGGGCAAGGGCCGATCCTTACACGTCATACCCCCTCGACACGCGTGCGAACTTCGGCCCCGCCTGTCGAGCGGACGCGCCCCTCGCAGTATCGCTGCCGTCTGCTGGCGGCACAAGCGAAATGCCCGGCACGGCCCTCGTCACTCCCGCGCGAACTCGATGCCGCGTTGCAGGACGCCGGTCGCTCTTCCCGCCACCACCCGGACGGCGAACAGGTCATCCTCGAAGTAGCCGGCCGTCGCGCGGTAGACGTCGCCCCGCCAGTGCTCCAGCGGCACCCGGAAGGAACTCCACTCCCACGCCAGTTTGCCGTTCGTCGCGGTCAACTGGCCGGTGCCGTAGGCCGGGTGTTCGTAGGTGCCCGCCAACTCCTTCGGGGGCAGCGACGGTGGCACGGACGGGTCGCGGTGACGGTCGCGATCCCGCTTCGCCTCGGCCGCGGCGTCCGCTTCGTCCGTCACCACCTTCTGGTAATGGCGGTTCCAGTCGCCCTTTGGCAGGTCCAACAGCAGTTCCAGCAGGGTGTGGCCGAGGGCCATGTTCATGCGGGTGTCGTGTAGGTTGGCCAGCACCGCGAGGCCGACGCCGTCGTCCGGGGCCAGCAACACCAGCGCGCGGAACCCGTCCACGATGCCGCCGTGCGCGACGACCAGTTTGCCCCGGTGGTCGTACACGAGCCACCCCATCGCGTAGCTCACCTGGGTGGCCGTCGGGTGCGTGGCCCGCACCGCCGGGGTGCGGCGGATGGGGGTGGTCGGGTGCCGCGTCTCGGCGAGGTCGGCGGCGGCCATCAGCCGGAGCGCATCGACGCGGCCGTCGCCCAGGTGGAGGCGCAGCCACGGCACCAGGTCGCGGACGGAACAGGACATCGACCCGGCCGGGTCGGGTTCGCGGAAGACGTACTCGGCCATCGGCTCGCCGCCCTTCGCCCCGCGGCGGTGGCCGCCGGCGCGATCCGTCATCTTCGCCGCTGCCGCCGTGGTGAACGCGACGGACGTCATCCCCAGCGGCTGGCAGATCCGCTGCCGCATCAGTTCGTCCCACTCGAACCCGGTGGTCTTCGCGGCGGCAAGGCCGGCGGCCGTCACCGGCAGACTCGAGTACAGGAACGCGCCGCGGAACGGCCCGGAGAGCGGCAACTTTTCGATCCGCTTCACCACCTCTTGCGGTCCCCACGGGGCGCGGTACCAGAGCAGGTCGTGCCCGCCGAGGCCGGTGCGGTGCTGGAACAGGTCGCGGATCGTCACCAACTTGTCGGCGGCCGGGTCGGACAGGGCGAACGCCGGCAGGTGCTTCCGCACCGGGTCGTCCCAGTTCATCTTCCCCTGCCCGACCAGTTTCGCGACCAGCGCCGCCGTGAACGCCTTGGTGCAGGAGGCCAGCGGGAACACGGTGTCCGCGGTGACGGGGTCGTCCGTCCCGACCCGCTTGGTCCCCTGGGCGATCAGCAGCGGCGGGTGGCCATTCCGCACCACGGCGACGGCCACGCCCGGCACGTCCCACGCGAGGCGGGCGGTCGTGACGGCGCTCTCGACCGCTTTCGGGATCGGGTCGGCGGCCGGCGCGACGCCGAGGAATACCACCAGCACGAGTGGAGTGAAGCGCATGACGACCCCGTGAACGAAGGCGGCTCGCGGGGCGCCCGAAGGCGGCCCGCGAGCCGGGGGATGTTATCCTCGACGCCGTTCAGTTACAGGCCGGTGCCGCCGGAGAAGCCAATCTTCCCACCGCCCATGCCCATCATGCCACCCTGCATGCCCATCATGGCCCCCATGCCGGCCCCCGT
>JBBRUO010000463.1:0-5291 GCA_038247725.1 Gemmatales bacterium | reverse complement strand
AGGTCCGTTTCGCCGAGATGGACTGGTTTCGTCCGTCTCGGCGAGACGGACCTACTCAAGTCTCACCCCCGTTTGCCGCGACCAATGGCGGAATAGGTGAAGCCGTAGCCGGCCATCGCCTTCTCGTCGTAGATGTTGCGGCCGTCGAACACCAGTGGGGCCGTCAGCAGCTTCCGCATCAGGTCGAAGTCCGGGGTGCGGAACTCGGCCCACTCGGTGACGATGACCAATCCGTCGGCCCCTTCCAGCGCGCCGTAAGGCTTGTCACAGAAGACGACCTTGTCGCCGTAAATCTCCTTCACATTCTTCATCGCTTCGGGGTCGTGCGCCCGCACCGTCGCCCCGGCCTTCAACAGCGCGTCGATGAGCACCAGCGCCGGAGCCTCGCGGATGTCGTCGGTGCGGGGCTTGAACGCCAGCCCCCACAGGGCGAACGTCTTGCCGGTCAGGTTCCCGCCGAAGTGCGCGGCGATCTTCGAGAAGAGAACCTGCTTCTGCGCCTCGTTCACTTCGTCCACCGACTGCATCATTTGAAGTGGCAGATGCACCTTGCGGCCCATGCCAATGATGGCCCGAATGTCCTTGGGGAAACAACTGCCCCCGTAACCGGGGCCGGGGAAGAGGAACTGGAAGCCGATCCGCTGGTCGTGGCCGATGCCCCGCCGCACGTCGTTGATGTCGGCGTCCAGGCGGTCGCACAGGTTGGCCATCTCGTTGATGAAACTGATCTTCGTGGCGAGCATGGCGTTGGCCACATACTTCGTCATCTCGGACGATTCCGGACTCATGACCAGGAACGGCCGCTCGGTGCGGAGGAACGGCGCGTACAACTCTCGCATCACTTCGCCGACTTCGGGTTTCCGCACGCCGACAACCACGCGATCCGGCTTCATGAAGTCGTCGATGGCCGCGCCTTCCTTGAGGAACTCCGGGTTGCTGCAGATGTCGATGTGCGGGCAGCCATTCTCGGCCAGGATCTCGGCCACGCGGGCGTTGGTGCCGACGGGCACGGTGGACTTGGTGACGACCACCCGTGACGCGGCCGGGCCGGATGGCAAGTCCTTCAGCGCGACGGCAATCGCTTTCGCCACCGCCCACACGGCGGACAGGTCGGCGTCGCCCTCGTGGGATTGCGGGGTGCCGACGGCGATGAACACCAACCGGGCGGCGCGGACGGCGGCCGTCAAGTCGGTGGTGAACACCAGCCGTCCGTCGCGGCAGTTCTTCGTAACCAGTTCGGTCAAGCCGGGTTCGTAGATGGGCATCCCGCCGCCGTTGAGCAGCTCGATCTTGGCCGGGTTGTTATCGACGCAGGTGACTTCGTTCCCGCTCTCGGCCAGGCAGGTGCCGGTGACGAGTCCAACATAGCCGGTACCGATGACCGCGACTTTCATGGGGGAATTTCCTGTTCCCCCCTCCCCTGGCGGGAGGGGGGAACCAGCAAAGACAAAATCCCCGCTGGTCGCGGCGACGAGTGTTATCCGCTTCGACGCCAATAGTCCAGCACGTCGGCCAGCGTCTGCCGCAACTCGTACTTCGGCTGCCACCCGGTGAGCGCCTTCAACTTGGTCGGGTCGGCTTTGCTGACGGCGGCGTCGGACGCGCGGCCGGGCACTTCCTTCTCGACCACCGTCAGCGGCACGCGGGCCATCCCGACGAGCGTTTGCAGCACGTCCCGCATCCGGTGGACCCGCCCGGACCCGGCGTTGAACACGTCGCCTTTCGTCCCGTGTTGGATGACCAACCGGAAGGCGTCCACCATATCGCGGACATCGGTCAGGTCGCGGAAGGCGGACAGGTCACCGGTGTTCAGCACGGGCGGTTGGCGGCCGGCCTCGGCGGCGGCGATCTGCCGGGCGAAGTTGGCGACGGCGAAATCGGCCGACTGGCGGGGGCCGATCTGGTTGAACAGCCGCACGCGGACGATGTCCAACCCCGGATGGCGGGCGAGTTGGTAGCCGAGCAGGTCGGCGGCGGCCTTGCTCGCGGCGTAGGGGCTGGCCGGCTTCAGGGTGGCGGATTCGGTCAAGTCGGTGTGGCCGGGGTCGGGGTCGCCGTACACCAGCCCGGTCGAGGCGAAGAGGATGCGGGGGCGAACGTCGCTCTTCAGCACCGCGTCGTAGAACCGCCGGGTGCCGGTGACGTTCGCCTCCCAACAGGCGTCCGGCTCCTGGAAGGATTTGCCGGTGTTCGCGTACCCGGCGAGGTGGAACACCCAGTCCGGTTGCACCCGCCGCAGGATCGCCTCCATCCGCGCGGCGTCGTGGATGTCGCCGTCGAGCCGTTCGACCGCGGCGGCGAGGTGCGCCAACGGGGTCGGCCAGCCGGCGTTCCGCGACACACCGACGAGCGCGCACCCGCCTTCCGCGAGCAGCCGTTCGGCCAAGTGCCCGCCGACGAACCCCGTGATGCCGGTGATGAGTGCCTTCATGGTCGGGTGTCGGGTGATGGGATGTCGCCACCCCGTCGCCCGCCTTAAATTCCCCTCGCCCGTTGGTCGGCGGTGTTGCCCGACTTCAGCCGCGTCAGGTCGGCCTTCACCATGCGGTCGATCATCTGCTCGAAGGTCACTTCCGGCACCCAGCCGAGTTGCCGCTTGGCTTTGGCCGGATCGCCGATGAGCAGGTCCACCTCGGCCGGGCGGACCAGCGCCGGGTCGATGACGATGTACTTCTGCCAGTCCAGTTCGACCGCCGTGAACGCCAGTTCGACCAGCCGCTGGACGGTGTGCGTCTGCCCGGTGGCGATGACGTAATCGTCCGGCGTCGGCTGTTGCAGCATCAGCCACATGGCGCGGACGTAGTCGCCGGCGAAGCCCCAATCCCGCTTGGCGTCCAGGTTGCCCAGCCGCAGTTCCTTCGCCAGCCCCAGCTTGATGCGGGCGACGCCGTCGGTCACTTTGCGGGTGACGAACTCGCGGCCCCGCCGCTCCGACTCGTGGTTAAACAGGATGCCCGACACGCAGTACATGTCGTAGCTTTCCCGGTAATTGATGGTGATCCAGTGGCCGTACAGCTTGGCCACCCCGTAGGGGCTGCGGGGGTAGAACGGCGTGTCCTCGGTCTGGGGCACCGCCTGCACTTTGCCGAACATCTCGGACGACGACGCCTGATAGAAGCGGATCGTCTCCTTGCCGAGCAGACGAATCGCCTCCAGCACGCGGGTGACGCCGATGGCGGTGTACTCGCCGGTCAGGCAGGGCTGTTTCCAACTGGTCGGCACGAAACTTTGCGCGGCGAGGTTGTACACCTCGTCCGGCTGGCTCGCCTTCAGCACGTCGATGATGCTCAGTTGGTCGAGCAGGTCGGCCTGATGCAGGTGGATCTTGCCGGCCAGGTGGTTGATCCGCTCGAACGTCTCGGTGCTGGCCCGGCGGACGATGCCGTGGACCTCGTACCCTTTTTCCAACAGCAACTCGGCCAGGTAACTGCCGTCTTGCCCGGTGACGCCGGTGATCAGTGCCCGTTTCATGGGGTGCGAACTTCTGGGGTGGGTGCGGCGGTCGTCGGCTGAATGCCTCGCGGTCATTTTACGAACGCCCGCCCGCCGAACCAGACCCCGACGGCATTCCCGCCCGAACGGGCCGAGACCGACAAGCCGCGACGACCGCACCCACGTTCAATCTCGGAATCGCCCGGACTCCGGGCGGGAGCCGTCGCGTTGTCGCGTTTTCCCGCTTGCGTCCGGCAAGCCACTTCGGTATGAACCCGCCCAAACTTGAACCCGATTCTTCGGATCGACGCGACCGTCGGTCCTACTGGGGGAGTCCCTGATGGCGAACACTTCGTCCCGCCGGTTGCGACCCGTCCTCGCCGCCGGCCTGCTCGTGGTCGGCCTCGGCGTGGCCGCCGACCGCCTCGTCGGTCAGCAGCCGCTACCGCTTCGGGCGGTACCGCCGGCCGCGACGCCGCCCGTCGATCCGACCAAGCCGGTGGCGTACATCTACGGCAACGAGCCGGTGACCCACGAGGAGTTCGGCAAGTACCTGATGGACCGCGGCGGGGCCGACAAGCTCGACCTGTTCGTGAACAAGAAGATCATCGAGCGGGAGGCGGTCAAGCGGAACGTCTCCGTCACCGATTTGGAGATGAAGGCGGCGCTCGAGGAGGACATGGCGTCCGTCAGCACCGGCGGCGCGGTCAGCCGGGACGAGTTCATCAAGATCGTCCTGGCCAAGCACGGGAAGACCTTGTTCGAGTGGATGGAAGATGTGGTCCGCCCCCGATTGCTGCTCCGCAAGATGTGCTACGACCGGGTGAAAGTGACCGAGCAGGACTTGAAGAACCAGTTCGAGCGGCGGTACGGCGAGCAGCGGGCGGTGCAGATCATCCTGTACCCGAAAGGCGACCCGCTGAAGGTGATCCAGGACCAGTGGGCGAAGATTCGCAACGACGCGGTCGAGTTCGACAGCGCGGCGCGGGCACAGGCGAACCCGTCCCTGGCCGCCGCCCTCGGCAAGATCAAGCCGATCACCCGGCACCTCGTCGCCGAGGACAAGGTCGTCGAGGACACGGCGTTCAAGTTGAAGAAGGACGAGGTGAGCGAGGTCCTCCACACCCAGCAAGGGTATCTGGTGATGAAGTTGCTGAAGGTGATCCCGCCGAACACCGCCGCCGACTTCGACAAGGAGAAGCCGGTCCTGCAGAAGGCCGCTTACGACGAGCTGTTGGAACTGGAAATCCCGAAGTTCTTCGGCGAGTTGCGGAAGGCGGCCAACGTCCAGACGCTGTACACGCCGCCGACCGAGTGGCGGAGCCTGGGTGCCACTGGCAAAGTGCCGAGTGTGATCCCGTCTGGCCCGGCCGGGGTGCAGCCGGCCGGCGCGACCCAGTCGGGCGGTCGCTGAGTCTGCCGTGAGAATATCTTCGGAACGGCGGCCGTCAGCCGGCCGCCGTTCTTCTCGTTGGCGAACCGGGGAAGGGGACTGGCTTCGAGGGAGGTCGAGTCTCGTACCACGCCGGGGTGTTCACCCCAATCGGCACCCCTAAAGACGACGAGCAACGGTCGGTCTTGTACGGGCCGGACAAGAAATATCTTCCGCCTCACGATTTTTGGGTTGGCACGGTTTCGCTGAGCGGGTACTTTTCGCTTCAGCCTGAAACCGGCGAATGGTGTTTCCTTCTCGCAACACCATCCGGCCGACTTCCCCACCTTCGCTGTCAGGAGTGTGCCATGCGGTTCGTTGCTCTGGTCCTCGGCGTTAGCGCCACGTTCGCGGCCCCAGTGGTTGCCGCCCCCATCGTCGCCGGAGTGACACACCTGCCGACCACCGCCATCCAGGACATCACGCT
>JBBRUO010000462.1:0-5301 GCA_038247725.1 Gemmatales bacterium | reverse complement strand
GCGCCCGGCAAGACCGCCCGCCCGCACCCGGCCCTGAAGACCCGCCACGAGGTCACCCGCATGGCCGCGGACTTCGACCGCGCGGCGGACCGGTGGGACGCCGTGCAAGCCTTCCTCCGCGACCAGTTCGCGCGGTGACGGTTGAGGTTGACTCCGGCACCGTGTCCGGACCTGTCCCCGTCCGCATCGCCCCGCGCGTGTTCACCCACACCTTCCGCCACTCAAATCACCGTGAGGCGTCGGCGGTTTCCGTGACGGCCGCGACGAGGATCGGGGCCGGCGGGAGGGAGGCGAAATCGAGCGGCCGACCGGGGGTGGCTGGGTCGCTTCGGATCAGGTCCACCGTGGTGCGGTACAACCGCACCCCGCCGATTGTCGGCCCTGGCTCCGAGCAAGTCCGAACGATCCGGAGGCCCCCCGGCGGGAACCCCGCGAACGGGCGGTCGTTCACGCAGCCCTGGAGTCCGGCTTCCACGGCCGGGCCATGTCCCACGGCAACCCGCCGTCGAGCGGACGGTTCCGCCTCGGGGGACGACAGCCGGAACACCTCGCGGACGCCGCTCTCGAACGCCTGCAGCCTCAGCGCCACGGACGGCATTTCCAGCGGTGGCGTACCGCCGGCCCACCGCGCCAAGCCCAGAGGCACCGTCAGTCCGAGGGTGGCGAGAATGGCACGCCGGTCGTGGTTCATCGGTGATGTCTCGGTGTGAGGAGTCCGTGCCGCCGACCGAGCGGCACGGGGTCGGGGTCACGCGGGCGGCGACCGGTTTACCGCTCGGCGGCGCGGTCCCAGAAACGAAGCTTGCGACAAGCGGCAATGAACGCGGCGGCGTCGGCCGGCTTGTTCATGGACACGAACCCCTCGTCGATGGCGTCGGCCACGCCCGCCTTCTCGAACAGCGGGGCGGCGGCGGCGGCGTACCCGACGAACTTGCAGTGGGCCACCGCGTCGGCCACGAAGTCGCGGGCGGCGGGCATCTTGGCGAGCACGCTCGCCCCATCCTTCGACGGCAACACGGCCACCGCATCGAACAGGACGGACGGCCCGCCCTCCACTTTCTCGTCGGCCGGGTGCAAGGTGCCGCCCGAGTCCGTCACCCCGCCCACCTGCGGGGCGATCAGCTTCAGCGTCGCCCCCTCCTCTTTCACCGCTTTGCGGAGGGCGGTGAGCACGTCGGCGTCCACCCCGTCCGTCACCAGCGCGCCCACCATCCGCCCGGCGAAGCTCTTCGGCCCGTTTTTGAGGACGCTCAGTTTGTCGGACGGCTTCAGGTCCTGCATCGTCGGTTTGGCGGCGGGCAACGCCTTGGGCATCTCCTTCAGCCGAAGCCCTTTCGCCACCGCGTCGGCCAGCTCCTTGTCGATATTCAGCAGGTGGCCCACCAGCCGCTCGCGGATGGCGACGGTCTCCACCTTACTCAACTCGAACACCAGCGCGTTCTGGATGTGCCGCCGTTCGATGTCGGTCTGACTGACGTAAAACTGCCGGGCCTGGCTGTAGTGATCGGCGAACGTCTCCGACCGCTGCCGCACCTTGTCACCCTCGACGTGAGCCGGGAAGCTACGATACCCCTTCTCCGGCGACTCCCGCGGCCCGCCGGCGTCGCCCCACGAGTTCGGCTCGTAGTTCGCCCGCCCCTTCGGGTTCCGCATCGCCATGTGCCCGTCTTGCTGGAAGTGCATCACCGGGCACTTCGGGGCGTTGATCGGCAGGTGGGTGAAGTTCGGCCCCCCCAGCCGCTTCAGTTGCGTATCCAGATACGAGAAGTTCCGCCCTTGCAGCAGCGGGTCGTCGGAGAAGTCGATGCCGGGAACCACGTTCTGGGTACAGAACGCCACCTGCTCGGTCTCGGCGAAGAAGTTATCGACCCGCCGGTCGAGTACCATCCGGCCGACGATCCGAACCGGCACGTCTTCTTCGGGGATCAACTTGGTGGCGTCGAGCGGGTCGAACGGGAACGTCTTGAGCAACTCCTCGCCGAACAGTTGCACCCCCAATTCCCACTCCGGGAAGTCGCCCCGGCCGATGGCGTCCCACAGGTCACGGCGATGGAAGTCGGGGTCGGCCCCGTTGATCTTCACCGCCTCGTTCCACAGCACCGATTGAAGCCCCTGCTTCGGCTTCCAGTGGAACTTGACGAACGTGCTCTTCCCGGCCGCGTCGATCAGCCGGAAGGTGTGGACGCCGAACCCTTCCATGAACCGGAACGACCGCGGCAGCCCCCGGTCGGACATCAGCCACATGATCGTGTGCATCGATTCGGGCGTCAGCGTGATGAAGTCCCAGGCGTTGTCGTGGGCGGTCGCCGCCTGCGGGAAGCCGCGGTCCGGCTCCTCCTTGAAGGCGTGGACCATGTCCGGGAACTTCATCGCATCCTGGATGAAGAACACCGGCATGTTGTTGCCCACCAGATCCCAGTTCCCCTCTTTCGTGTACATCTTCACCGCGAACCCCCGCACGTCACGCGCGAGGTCGGCCGACCCTTTGTTGCCGGCCACCGTACTGAACCGGACGAACACCGGCGTCTTCTCCCCCTTGCCGAACACCGCCGCCCGACTCGTCCCGGCCAACTCGCCGTTACTCTCGAAGTACCCGTGTGCGCCGAACCCGCGGGCGTGAACCACGCGCTCGGGAATCCGCTCGTGATCGAAGTGGAAGATCTTCTCGCGCAAGTGAAAGTCTTCGAGCAGCCCCGGCCCGCGCGGGCCAACCCGCAAGCTGTTCTGGTCATCCGAGACGGGCACCCCCTGCGCGGTGGTGAGTACCGGCACACTCCCGCCGGCGGTCTGGTGCGTCTCACCGCCGGTCGGGGCGGCCTTCGGGGCATCATCTTTCTGTGGCGCGGCCATGGGCGCTGTCCTACCGGAGAGGGTCGAGGGTGCGAACAGCAGAATTGGACAGCAAATCCCGCACCAATCGCGCCGACAGACTGCGGGTCGAATGCCCAGGGTCTGGCAACGCTTTCTGGCAACCGGAAGTTCTGGCCTTGCCGGAGGTTGGGAAAGACCTCACCCCCCGGCCCCCTCTCCGTCCCGGAGAGGGGGTGTTCAACCCGCCCCGGTGGAACGAGCATTCGGCGTGAGGAACCGAACCACCCAGGGGGACCACGCCCGGAACGTGGACGAACGGCGACGTTTCCCTTTTGAACACCCCCTCTCCGGGACGGAGAGGGGGCCGGGGGGTGAGGTCTTCCGACTTGCCAGAAAGTTTTGCCAGACCCCTCCAACTTTCTCATCGTTCTTTCTGAACCCGTCGGCGGGAATCGACGATACAATCCGAAGATGCGTCCCGGTCTCGACCCACGTTTCCCGGAGTCGGTCATGAACTTCCTCAAGCGCGGCCTGTGGGCGGCGGTGGCGACGGCGGCGGTGGCCGGTGGTGCGTCGGCCCAAGTCGGCGGCGCGACGGGCGGGCTGGGTGGCCTCGGCGGATTGGGCGGCGGGGCGACGGGCGGCCTTGGTGGCCTCGGCGGGCTACTCGGCGGCGGGGGTGGTCAGGGGGGCGGCGGCGGCGGCGGGGCTGGCGTCTCGGTCAACAACCAGATTCTGAACATCGCCCCGTCCACGAACATCGTGGCCCCATCAACCATCGCCCAGCCCCCGCAGAGCATCGCCACGTCCAATGCCATCGGTCGGTATTACGCCAATCCGAGCTACCAGGGACGGGCGGGGAGCAACACCTCCTCAGCCCTGAATCCGGGCGTGGTCGCCCCTGGCGGATTCGGCACGGCCCTGTTCGGCACCACCGGCGGTGCCGCGAACAACGCCACCGGCGGCCGGGGCGGCGCGGGCGGCGGCGGGTTCGGCGGTACCACCACCGGCTTCGGCGGAGCCGCCACCGGCGCGGGCGGCGGCGGGTTCGGCGGCACTACGGGCGGCCTCGCTCGCGGGGGCGGTGGCGTCGGCGGAGCGGGCGGCGGCGGCGGAGCGGGGCAGGCCGGGCAGGGCCAAGTGGTGAACCAAGGCGCGCCCGGCATCTCTTACACCGCTACCATCAAATTCGACACGCCGACCGTCACCCCGGCCCAGTTCCAGGCCGATCTGCAAGCGGTCATCAACCGCACCTCGTCGCTCAGCAACCCGGCCGGCGTCCAACTGACCGTCGCCCCGAACGGCCGCGTCAACGTCCGCGGGCGGGTGAAGGACGAAGACGAGGCCCGGCTGGTCGAGGGTCTGCTCCGCATCACCCCCGGCGTCCGCGACGTGACCAACGAACTCCAGTACCCCAGCCAGTAACCGCCCGGCCGCCATGCGACTTCCACGACACCGGCCCGTTTGGGCCGGTGTTTCCGTTTGCACCCCCGCTCGCCGCGTTAGAATAACGGGATACCCCTTCGCCCCGAGGTGATGACTCCGATGGCCGGCCAGAACCCCTACATCACGAAGGGCCGCGTGTCCCTGCCGACCCGCCCGTTCACGGTCACATTCGTCGTCGAGGAAACCGGCGAGACGAAGGTGGTGGCGGTCGATCCGGCCAAGATCCCCTACGGCCGCACCGGCGAGCCGGGCAGTCTGATGGGCTACGCCTTCTCGGCGGACGTGGAGATCGATCACGCCTGCGGCGGGGTGTGCGCGTGCGCCACCTGCCACGTGTACGTCACCGGCGGGCTGAAGAGTTGCCCGGCCTCGACCGACGACGAGGAAGACCAACTCGACACTGCCCGCGGCGTCACGCCGGAATCCCGCCTGAGCTGCCAGTGCGTACCGAACGGCACCGAGGACGTGACCGTCGTCGTCCCGGCGTGGAACAAGAACTTCGCCCGCGAAGGCCACGGGTGATTGTGTGTTCGCCCAATGCGCAGACGAGGGGCGGTCAGTCGTTTCAATTAGCGGGGAAGTTCCTGGGGCGGTGTCCCTTTACTGGGTCGGCCCCACCCCCACATCGATGACGCGACCCGCTGGGATCAGAGCCTCAACCCGCCGCACCACACCCTTCCCTTTGGCGCGCAACTGGTCGGGGGCGTCCGTCGGGCTGATCGAGGGCCGATCCGGCGGGCCGACGGATACCCAAGTCGCGATCGAGAGCGCCGTCTCCGTCGGTCCATCCCGCTGCGGGATGACGCCCAAGGCCAGCTCGTTAGACACCTGGCACGCGGTCGGGGGTGTGATCCGTACTGCGACCTCCACGCCCTGGATTGTCAACGCCTGCTGGCTCTCCTCGCAGGGCTGCTCAGAGATTGAAGACAGGATGGAACCACAAAGGACACAAAGGGCACGAAGGGAAGACACGTGAGGGATTTCCTGCTTCTCCTTCGTGCCCTTTGTGTCCTTTGTGGTGAAAAACCTCTTCCCATCTTCTTT
>JBBRUO010000461.1:0-5307 GCA_038247725.1 Gemmatales bacterium | reverse complement strand
TCCGGGAAGACACACTGGCCGACCTCGCCGAGCGGTTCGGGTCGGTGCCGGCGGACGTGACCGACCGGGTGAACGCCTTGGCGGACGAGCCGCGCCTGCGGAAACTCCGCAAGCTCGCCCTCACCGCGCCGGCACTCGATGTGTTCCTCGCGGAGTTGGCCGCCGATGCCCGTTGATCCCGCCCGGAGTGCGGTCCTCGCCAAGCCGGGCACCGCCGTCGTCAAGGTCGGCACGAACGTGCTAGCCGATGCGACCGGCCGTCTCGACCGCGGCCGCATTCAGTCCCTGGCGGACCAGTTGCTCCGCGTCCGGGCCGCCGGCTGGCGGGTGGTGCTGGTCAGTTCCGGGGCCATCGGCGCGGGCGTCGGGCAACTCGGCCTCCGCGCCCGCCCCACCGATTTGCCGCACCTTCAGGCGTGCGCCGCCGTCGGGCAAACCGCGCTCATGCGGCTGTACCAGGAGGCGCTCGCCCCGCACGGCGTACTGCCCGCGCAAATCCTGCTCACTGCCGGCGACCTCGAGAGCCGCAGCCGCTACCTGAACGTCCGCAACACCATTCTCACGCTGTTCGATTACCAGTCGTTGCCGGTCATCAACGAGAACGACACGGTGTCCGTCGCCGAGATCAAGTTCGGCGACAACGACCACCTCGCCGCGCTGGTGGCGAACCTGATGCAGGCTCCGCTGTTGGTGCTGCTCACGAACGTGGACGGCCTGTACACCGCCGACCCGCGGAGCGACCCGGCCGCCGCTCTCGTACCGACCGTCGAGAACATCGACGCCGTCGTCGAGATGGCTGGCGTCTCCAAGAGCGCTCTCGGCACCGGCGGGATGACGAGCAAATTGAAGGCGGCGCGGGTGGCCACCGCCGCCGGTGGGGCGGTGGTCATGGCCAACGGCTCCCGCGACGGGGTGCTGGACGCCGTCTTCGCGGGCGAACCGGTCGGCACGCTGTTTCTCCCGCAGGGGAGTTTGTCGGCCCGGCAGCGGTGGGTCGGGTTCACCGTCCGACCGCGCGGGGTCATCACCGTGGACGACGGGGCGAAGCGGGCGGTGCTGGAGTTGGGGCGGAGCCTGCTGCCGGTCGGGGTGCGGGGCGTCAGCGGTGACTTCGGCAAGGGGGATGTCGTCTCGATTCGCGACACCGCCGGCACCGAGTTCGCCCGCGGCTTGAGCAACTACGCCGCCGCGGACGCCGGCCGCATCGCCGGGCTGAATACCGAGCAGATCGTCGCCCTGGTCGGCGTCCAGCTCTACCCCGAATTGGTCCACCGGGACAACCTCGTCCGCACCGGGTAACAGTCCGGCGGAATCCGTGTGTCCGGACGCGGACACGTCGAACGGCTGATCCCGTGCCATTCACCGGAACTACCGCGACTCGGCCGCCCGCTGCACCACGATGTCCAGCAGCAGCGGGTGCCGGCCGAGCGGTTCCGCGAGCGCGAACCGCACGTCGGGGAACCGCGTGGCCAGTCCGTCGCGAGCCTCGGTCAGGTCGTCCCGGACATGAACTCCCGGTGACAGGAAGTACGGCAGCATGACCACCCGGCTGGCCCCGGCCTGGACACACGCCACCCCGCCGGCGGTGATGCCCGGCTCGGTCAACTCCAGGTACGAACACTGCACCAACCCATACTCGCCGCGGTCCCGCATCCCGGCGGCGACGTGTTCCAGGTCGGCGTTGGCCTCGGCGCGGCGGCTGCCGTGGGCGATGAGGAGGAGGGCGGTCATGGCGGCGGCTCGGGGGGTGACGATGCCGTCATTGATAGGCGCGCCGGGGAAGAAAGTGCCCGCCGCCGGCCGGGAGTGGGTATCATCCCTCCCATGCACGAACTGTTCGAACACACCGCCGACCTCGGGTTGCGCGTCCGCGCCCCAGACCTGAACACCCTGTTCGCCGAGGCGGCCGCGTGCCTGTTCTCGGCCGTCCTCGACAACGTTGGCGAGATTCGCCCGAACCAGAAGGTGGAAATCACCGTCCCTGGAACCGACCGCGAGTTCCTGCTGTTCGACTGGCTTCAGGCACTGTTACGGCACGCCGACGAACACGGGATCGTGTTCGGGACGTTCGAGGTGCGCGTCACGGACACCGGCTTCACCGGCACCGCCTGGGGCGAACCGCTCGACCGCGACCGGCACCACCTCAGCCGCGAAGTGAAGGCGATCACGTACCACGAACTGAAAGTGGAACGCACCGCCGACGGCTGGCTGGCGGAAGTGATCGTGGACATTTAATTGAAGAGGCCCGCAGAAGACGCGGATGAAGGCAGGAACAGAACTGGCTTTTATTCTTGTCCTGTTTTTTTCCGCGTCTTCTCTGCGTCCTCTGCGGGCAAATCTGGAGTGTACCGATGGGTAAGGGCGTATTCACCGGGCCGTTGGAGCAGGTCGATTCCTGCTGCTACCGCATTCCCAAGTCGTTCCGCACCGACATGCGGGTGGACGGCCTCATCTTCGCCAACGACAAGCTGATCGAGAGCATCCGCGGCGACCAGGCCCCGGAGCAGGTGGCGAACGTGGCCACCCTGCCGGGCATCCAGGGGGCGAGCCTGGCCATGCCGGACATCCACTGGGGGTACGGGTTCTGCATCGGCGGGGTGTGCGCCACCGACCCGGCCGAAGGCGGTGTCATCTCCCCTGGCGGCGTCGGATACGACATCAACTGCGGCGTCCGCCTGTGCAAAACCAACCTCTTCCTCGACGACGTGTCGCACCACCTGCATGAATTGGTGAAGGGGTTGTTCCACACCATTCCCAGCGGGGTCGGGCGGACCGGCAAGTACAAGTTCGACGCCAAGGAGACCCGCGAACTGATGGGCCGAGGGGCGAGTTACGCCGTCGGCCGCGAACTCGGCGTGCCCCGCGATCTGGCCAACATCGAAGCCAACGGCCGCATCGACGGCGGCGACCCGGACGAGGTGTCCGACCACGCCGTCAAGCGCGGCAGCCAGCAGTGCGGCACCCTCGGCAGCGGCAACCACTTCCTCGAAGTGCAAGTGGTGGATCGGATCTGCGACGAGGAAACGGCCAAGGCGTTCGGGCTGGAATTGAACCAGGTGTGCGTGATGATCCACAGCGGCAGCCGCGGCCTCGGCTACCAGGTGTGCGACGACGCGCTGGTCAGCTTCCGCGACGCGCCGAAGAAGTACGGCATCGTTCTGCCCGACCGCCAACTGGCGTGCGCGCCGGCCGATTCGCCCGAAGGCCGCAAGTACATCGCCGCCATGCGGGCCGCCGCCAACTTCGGCTTCTGTAACCGCCAACTGCTCATGCATCAGGCCCGCGAGGTGTTCGCCGAGGTGTTCGGCCGCAGTTGGGAAGACTTGGGCATGGAACTCCTGTACGACGTGGCGCACAACATCGCCAAGCTGGAAGAACACACCGTGGAGGGCAAGAAAAAGATGGTGTGGGTCCACCGCAAGGGGGCGACGCGGGCGTTCCCGGCCGGGCACCCGGAACTGCCGCGGCAGTTCCAGAAAACGGGCCAGCCGGTCATCATCCCCGGCGACATGGGCCGCGCCAGTTGGGTGCTGGCGGGCGCGCCGGGCAGCATGGCGCGGACGTTCGGCAGCACTTGCCACGGGGCCGGCCGCGCGATGAGCCGCACCGCCGCGCTGAAGGACGGCATCGGCCGGCGGATCGACAAGGAGCTTGAAGCGCGGGGCGTGATCGCCATGTCGGCCAGCCGGCAGGGGTTGGCGGAGGAGCAACCGAAGGCCTACAAGCTGGTGGACGACGTGGTCGATACCGTCCACGAGGCCGGCCTGAGTACCAAGGTGGCCCGGATGCGACCCATCGGCGTCATCAAAGGGTAGCGTTGTTCCGTCTCGTCGCTGTGGTTAGAATCATCGCAGTTTTTCGAAGGCGAACTGGAGCGTCAACACCAACAAAAAGAGGATGCCATGAGCATCGTTGACAGGATTCGGCGTGAGATCAAAGTCGGAGACACCATCCCCAAGCCGGCGGCGAAGGAAGATTTCAAAGTCAAGGGATGGGGTCGGAGTCGAGGCAAAGCCGCCCTTGTCTACTACATCCCGAGTCACACGAATCCGTGCAAACCGAGTACGAAGCGCGTGACCGATGCCGACTTCGAGGCCGCATACGACCGTCTTGTCGCAACAGGCGAGTTCACTCGTCAGTGGTTCGAGGACAAACTTCCAGTCTGCGCAGGGGACGGAGACTGCAACTTCACCACCATCGGTGGCATCTTCATCCTTCTTGAACTGGCCGAGTTCGCAGGGAATGGTGTGTACAGGTGCAAAAACGGTGTCCAAGCATGAGCGCAGACCCGCGCACGGGAGTAGCACGCCAAAAGCGACACTGGAGGCCCCGCCATGCCGATCCACGACTGGACTACCGAAGACGCCGGAACTTACCACAACTTCCACCAGTTGTGGATTGCGCAACTCACGAGCCGGCTGAACGGCGGACGCCTTCCGCCTGGTCACTTCGCCATGACGGATCAGAAAGTGGAAGGATGGGAGCCAGATGCCGTCACGCTATTCAACGCACCGCCGAACGTGGACCCGACCCGCCCGTCGGGTGTGGCGGTGCTGGAGCGCGCGCCGAAAGTCCGCACTGTCAGGCGGACTGAGACGGAGACTGAAGCCGGCGGCTACGCGCGGCGGGCGAACCGGATTATCGTCAAGCACAAGAAGGGAGACGTGGTGGCGGTCATTGAGGTTGTTTCGCCCGGCAACAAGGACCGCCCACACTCGGTCAATCAGTTCGTCGAGAAGGTCCGCGACTTCTTGCGGAAGGGCGTTCACGTCCTCTTCGTGGACCTGTTCCCGCACGGCGACCACGACGCGCACGGGCTGCACTCGGCGGTCTGGTCGGTCTGGACCGACACCCCCGATAACCCGCCCGCCGACAAACCGCTGAGCGCGGTCAGCTACGACGCCGGCAACCCGTTCCTCGCCTACGTCGAACCGATGGCCGTCGGCGACCCGCTGCCGGAGATGCCGCTGTTCCTCCATCCGGGCATTTACATCCCGTGCCCGCTTGAGGAGTCATATCAGGCGACGTGGGACGCGCTGCCGGTCGAGTTGCGGGAACGCCGGGCCTGAATGGGCCGGTTCCTCTTCCTCGCCTCCAACTTGGGTCTGGCAAATCTTTCGGGCAATCGGAAGTTCTGGCCTTGCCGGAGGTTGGGAAAGACCTCACCCCCCGGCCCCCTCTCCGTCCCGGAGAAGGGGTGTTCAACCCGCCCCGGTGGAACGAGCATTCGGTGTGAGGAACCGAACCACCCAGGGGGACCACGCCCGGAACGTGGACGAACGGCGACGTTTCCCTTTTGAACACCCC
>JBBRUO010000460.1:0-5312 GCA_038247725.1 Gemmatales bacterium | reverse complement strand
GGTCGGGTGAGTGAACGGCATTCTCCTCGACATTAACATTCAGGGGGACTTCGCCCACGTCCTCCACTTGCTCGCGGCCCAAGACCTCCTCGCGCACTGGGAATCCGGCGGCTTCGTCGTGCGAACCCTGGCGGATTTGGGACTCGCTGGCAACACGCCGGATCGGACGATCTGGAACCGCTGTCAGGCCGACGGGCTGGTCTTGTTCACCGAGAACCGGAATAACGACGGCCCGGATTCGCTGGAACAGACCATCGCGGATTCGCTCACGCCCGACAGCCTGCCGGTGTTGACCGTGTCGAATCGGGGCCGGTTTCGGAACGACCGCCGGTACGCCCTGATCGTCGCGGAGCAGTTCATGGAAACGATTCTGGACATCGACGACGGTCGGTTGCTGGGCGTCGGCCGGCTGTTCCTTCCCCCGCGTCCGGTGGTGTGACTTATGCCGCTCACGTTCGAATTCGATGTCGTCGTGGTCGGGGCCGGGCACGCCGGCACCGAGGCCGCGTTGGCCGCCGCCCGCCTCGGGATGCGCACCTGCCTGCTCACCATGAACGCCGACGCCGTCGGGCAGATGAGTTGCAACCCGGCCATCGGCGGGGTGGCCAAGGGGCAGATCGTCCGCGAGATCGACGCCCTCGGCGGCGTCATGGGCAAATGCACCGACGCGGCCGGCATCATGTTCAAGATGCTCAACGCCAGCAAGGGGCCGGCCATGCACTCGCCCCGCGCGCAGTGCGACAAGAAGTTGTACCAGTTCACCATGAAGCGGTGGGTGGAGGACCAGCCTCTGCTCACCTTGCGGCAGGAACTCGTCGAAGGGCTGTTGCTCGACCCGACCTCGGCCGACACCCCGCACCCGACACCCGACACCCGATTCCGCGTCCTCGGCGTCGTCGCCCGTGGGGATACGCACTACCTCGCGCCGGCCGTGATCCTGACCACCGGTACGTTCTTGAAGGCCGTCATGCACACCGGCGAGGCGAAGACCACCGGCGGCCGCGCCGGCGACACCTCCGCCGAGGGGATGTCCGACGCGCTGACCACCTGCGGGTTCACGCTGGAGCGATTCAAGACCGGCACGCCATGCCGTCTGAACGGCCGCACCATCGACTTTACCAACCTGCAAGTGTCGCGCGGCGACACCCCGCCCCGCCCGTTCAGCTTCGCCACGGACGCGGTCACGCTGCCACAACTGGACTGCCACATCACGGAAACGACGCCGGCCGTCCACGACCTGATCCGCGCCAACCTGGACCGCGCCCCAATGTATAGCGGGCAGATTCGTGGCAGCGGCCCCCGGTACTGCCCCAGCATCGAAGACAAGGTGGTGCGGTTCGCCGACAAGGAGTCACACCAACTGTTCCTCGAACCGGAAGGGTTGAACACCCGCGAATACTACGTCAACGGCATCAGCACCAGCCTGCCGAAGGACGTGCAGGCGGCAATGCTGAAGCTGATTCCCGGCCTGGAGAACGCCGAGGTGATGCGGTGGGGGTACGCCGTCGAGTACGACTTCGCCCCGCCGACGCAACTTCACCCGACGCTCGAAACCAAGCCGGTCGCCGGGCTGTACTTCGCCGGCCAACTGAACGGCACCACCGGGTACGAGGAAGCCGCCGCGCAGGGGCTGATGGCCGGACTGAACGCCGCGCTCAAGCTGAAGGGCGAACCGCCGCTGGTGCTGGACCGCGCGGCCGCTTACATCGGCGTGTTGATCGACGACCTCGTGACCAAGGGCGTGGACGAACCGTACCGCATGTTTACCAGTCGGGCCGAGTACCGCCTCTTGCTGCGGCACGACAACGCCGACCGCCGGCTGACCGCCATCGGTAAGCGAGTGGGCAGCGTGAGTGACGCCGACTGGCAGCGGTTGCAAGAGAAGGAGGAGCGTATCGAGCGACTGGAGGCGCAACTGAAGACGACGCGGAGCGGGGGGGATTCGCTCGACACCTGGCTCCGGCGAACCGGCGTCGAGTGGGCGGATGTGGTCGCCCGCACCCCCCAATTGGCCGAGTGGGACGCCCACCCCGCCGTGGTCGAACAGGTGGTGTTGGGGGCCAAGTACGGCGGGTACATCGACATCCAGGCCCGCGACGTGGAGCGGTTCCGGAAGATGGAGGGGAAGCGCATTCCCGACGCCTTCGATTACGCCGGCGTCCCCCAGATGCGGCAGGAGGCGCGGGAGAAGTTGGGCCGCGTTCGACCGGCCAGCGTCGGGCAGGCAAGCCGCATCAGCGGCATCACCCCGGCGGATTTGGCAGTGCTGTTGATCTATCTGGAATGAGTCGCTATTGGGGTCGCTCACAGCCACGGGGGGACCGGTAACACGGGCACCCGGTGGCGAGTCGCCGCGAAGGATCGCCCCGAACGTCGGGTCGGTCGCGGGGACGGGGCAACCCGGCTGTGTGGCCGGTGTCTGCTCGCAACGAATAAGTGACCACCGAGGGCGAACGGGGCCATCCGTTCGACGCGACGGCAGGAGGCGGGCTTTGGGCGAGCTGGCGGGAAGACTCCGATTCCACACGAATCGGGGCTTCGCGACCCTTGCGAAAGCCGCGTGTTCCACACCTACCGCGTTGACAGGGCAACCCCCGCGGGGTATGATTCGACGTTGGTAGGCACCCTGAATTCACCATCTTGACTTACTTCTACAAACCTCCCAGCGTGGACTCGCTCCCCGACTGACCCGGACCCGTCGCGCCGTGCGATTCGGGTTCGGTCGCCGTCACCCACGGATGGTTCCGGACGCCACCGCCCCGAACGGTCGGACGGCGTTCGTCCTTCATGCGAGCCGGCCGGAGCCGGCAGGATGCACTCATGAAGACGGTGTTCACGACCGGCGAAGCGGCGAAGATCTGCAAGGTCTCCCAGCAGACCATCATCCGCTGTTTCGACAACGGCCAACTCAAAGGGTTCCGGGTGCCCGGCAGCAAGTTCCGCCGCATCCCCCGCGAACAACTGTTCAAGTTCATGCGGGACAACAGCATCCCGACCGACGCCCTGGAGAGCGGCAAGCGGAAGGTGCTGCTGGTGGACGACGAGGCCGAAATCCTCGAGATGATGACCCGCGCCCTGGAAGACGACGGCCGCTTCGAAGTGAAGATGGCCGCCAACGGGTTCGACGCCGGCATGATGGTCAAGGAGTACCGCCCGGAACTGATCGTCCTGGACGTGATGCTGCCCGACATCAACGGCAAGGAAGTTTGCACCCGCGTCCGCTCGGACAGCAACCTGGAAGACGTGAAGATCATCTGCATCAGCGGCTCCGTCGAAGTCGAGGAGAAGAAGCAAGAGTTGATGCTGGCCGGGGCCGACGACTTCATGCCGAAGCCGTTCGACGTGGACCAACTCATCGAGAAGATGTGCGTGCTGCTGGACATGGAAGTCCCCGCGCTGGTGTGACTTCAAGTTCTGGGAGGGCGAGGCTCCCGCCGAGCCGCTCGCGTAACCTCGGCTCGGCGGGAGCCTTGCCCTCCCAAGCGTTCCCCCCCCACTCAGGAATCCGCCTGTGTCTCCCCCGTCGGTCGCGCATCGGGTCGTGTCGTTGCCGTGGCTCCGCCCGGCATCCGCGCCCCTGCTCGCACTCACCGACGCCCGCCCGGACCCGGACGCCCTCCGCGCCGATCCCGCCCTCGTCCTGCATCTGATCCGCTACATTCGCCCGACGCCGACCGCCGACACCTTCGCCTTGGACGACGCGACCGTCTTCCAGCCCGGCCCGCTCGACACCGCCGCCGAACTGCTCGACCGCTTCCCCGAACTGCCGCCCCTCGACCCGCACTCGCCGACCGTGATCGCCGGCCAAGCACTCGCGGAAGCCGCCTCCGCCATCGCCGCGCGAACCGGCCACTGCTCGCCCGACGCCGCGTGGGCCGCCGGGCTGCTAGCTTTCCTCGGTGAATATGCATCCTCTCTGGTCCCCCACGGGAGAGGGGAACAGAGCCCTGACCGCACCCCCTCCCAACTCGCCCGCCGGTTGGCCGGTCGCTGGCGGCTTCCCGCGTGGCTGACAGTGGCCATCGGCTTTCCCGAACTCGCCCCGGCGCAGGCGGCCAAGCTCGGCGGGCACTTCGGGCTGACGGCGGTATTGAAGGAAGCCCGTTCGCAAACGCCGGCATGGAAGCGAGTGCCTGACGAAGGGAATTCGGCCGAACCGCTGGGCCTGTTACCCCGCCTGCTCCGCGCGACCGCCGCCGCCCGCCGCCGCTCGGCCGAACCGCTGGTCGCCGAGCTGGAATCCCGCATCGACGGTTTGGCCGCCGCCCTCGCGGACACCGACGCGCACTTCGACGACACCCTCCGCACCGCGAAGTTGGCGGCGCTCGCCGAGTTCGCCGCCGGCGCGAGCCACGAGATCAACAACCCGCTGGCGGTGATTTCGGGGAACGTGCAACGGGTGCTGGCCCGCGAGACCGACGCCGGAAACCGCGACGCGCTGGCGGTCGCGCTCAAGCAGACCAAGCGAATTCAGGAACTGCTGCAAGGCACCCGGCAGTTCGCCCGCCCGCCGCAACCGCACCGCGAGACGGTGGAACTGTCGGCCGTGGTCGCAGAAGTGCTCCGCGACCTGTCCGCCGAGGCCGACGCCGGGCGGGTGAGTGTGGCCGCCGAGCCGACCGGGGCGACCGCGTTCGCCGACCCGAAGCACATCCGCGCGGCGGTGGCGCAACTGCTCCGCAACGCCCTCGACGCGGCCGGCGAAAGCGGGTGGGTGCAGATCGGCTACGCGACGGCCGGCGACGTGGTCTCCATTCTGATCGACGACAGCGGGCTGGGGCCGCCCGACGACGCGGTCCCGCACCTCTTCGACCCGTTCTATTCGGGCCGCGCCGCCGGCCGGGGTCGCGGGCTGGGCCTGTCCATCGCCTGGCGGCTGGCCACCCAGAACGGCGGCGACCTCCACTTCACCCCCCGCCCCGGCCTGCCGACCCGCTTCGTGCTGACCCTACCCGCGAGCGGCGAGTTGCGGCTGTTTCAGTCGGCGTGAGGGCGGGTCCATCTGGAACCTGGCTGTGGAAACCATCACGCAGCCTCGAAGCCGTGCCCGGCTTGCAAACCGCAGTCGCTGTTTTCATCGCTTGCGGAATGTCCGAGCAACTGCTTCCAGTAATAGCCGCGTTGACTCGAAAGTCGGGTCCGTATCCATGCAAATGATGTGAATGTAAACCCAATTCACGATGAGAACCGGAGTTTTTCCAGTTCCGGATCGAGTTCGAATCGCGGCCACAACCGATTCACGACTCCGAGCGGATCCGTATTGATGCGGTCCACGAACGCCTTGCACGCGTCGAACAGTCCCCGCATCGTTT
>JBBRUO010000459.1:0-5324 GCA_038247725.1 Gemmatales bacterium | reverse complement strand
GTGGCCGTTCCGTGACGGCCGGCCGGATGGGACGAACACGTCCGGCTTGCCGAGCATGTCCCGTGCCTCGTCGGCGGGCGTTTCCTTCACGTAGACGTATTCATCGATCTTCGCGCGGAACCCGTCCGGTAGGTGGCAATTAAGTTCGGTCGAGATAACGGCGATCAGTCGTGAACGCATCCCTGGCCATTCCGTCGGCGCTTCCAAGTACGGGTCCATTCCGGGGAACGGCGACGGCATCGGTGGTGCCCTCCGAGGTCCGAACGGGGTCATCTTACACCGTCGGGCGCGGTTGCGCGGCCGCGCGGTGGGGGCGATTCGCCGGGTTCCCGCCGAGCGGGTGTGGGGTGTGACGGCGGGTGTCCGAAAACAGCGTGTCCGGCCGCCGCCGCTCAACTTGACGCCCGTTCCGGGTGGGCTAGAATCAACCCAACACCAATGGAGTGGTGCCCGATTTCCCCCAGCTAGCCCCGCGACCCCTTCCCCGTCGCGGAAGCCGAGTTCAGCCGACATCACCCGCGATCTTCCTATACGGGTTGCCCTTTCAAACGGGGCGGCGCGTGTCGGTGTGTTCGTGCGGCCCCCTTGACCCGACACCCAGGTGCCCATGCCACCCGTCTCGGTCGAACTGAAGAAACAGATCAAGGCCGCCAACGACATCGTTGACGTGGTGGCGACGTACCTCCCCGTCTCCGCCGGCGGCAAGGTGTTCAAGGCCGTCTGCCCGTTCCACAACGACCACCGCCCGTCCCTGCAAATCGACCGCCACTACCAGAACTTCCGCTGCTGGGCGTGCGAGGCGAAGGGCGACGTGTTCGACTTCGTCATGCGGTTCGACAAGGTCGAGTTCCCCGAAGCCCTGCGGATGCTCGCGGATCGCGCCGGGATCGCATTGGATGCCAGCCCGAACCCGCAGGACGAACTCAAGAGCCGGTTGCTCCGCGTCATGAAGTGGGCCGAGACGACGTACCAGCAGTGCCTGCTGGAAGAACCCGTCGCGGCGAGCGCTCGCACCTACCTCGGCGACCGCAAACTGTCCGGCACCACCGTCCGGCAGTTCGGCCTCGGCTTCGCCCCGCTCCCCGGCGAGTGGCTGGTGAAGGTGGCCGACGAACAGCGGATCCCGTTCGAGTTGCTGGCCGAGGTCGGGCTGATCGCCCCGCGCGACGAGAACCGCGGCTACTTCGACCGCTTCCGCGACCGGGTGATGTTCCCCATCCGCGACGTGCGGGGCCAAACCGTCGGGTTCGGCGGCCGCATCCTGCCGAGTTCCCCCTACGCCGCGCGGGGGCCGAAGTATTACAACTCGGCCGAGACGCCGCTGTTCCACAAGAGCGAACTGATCTACGGCCTCGACCTCGCCCGGCACCCGGCGTCCGCCGCCGGCCACATCGCCGTGGTCGAAGGGTACACGGATGTCATGATGGCGCACCAGTGCGGGGTGGCGAACGTGGTGGCCACGATGGGCACCGCACTGACGCTGACGCACGTCACCCAACTCCGCCGATACGCCCCGCGCGTGGTGCTGGTGTACGACGCCGACGCCGGCGGCATGAACGGGGTGGACCGGGCGCTGGAACTGTTCGTGTCGCAGGACGTGGAACTGGCCGTCGCCACGCTGCCCGACGGCCTCGACCCGTGCGACCTGCTGATGCAACCGGGCGGCGTGGACGTCTTCACGAACGCCCTGAAGACCGCTCAGGACGCGCTCGAGTTCAAACTGAACCTGCTTTGGGAAAAGGAATCGGGCACGTCGTCCGTCGAGGGCACGCGGCGGATCGTCGATGCCATCCTCGGCGTCATGGCCCTCGCCCCGCCGGTGCCCAGTCAGGCCGGGCAGGTGCGGCAGGAACTGATCGTCACGCGGGTCGCTCACCGGTTGGGGTTGCGTCAGGAAACCGTCTGGGCCAGACTTGCCGAATTGAAGGCGGAACGGCGGCGGAAGGAGCAGCAGCGGATGGCCGAGGAGCGCCGGGCCGAACCCCGCCCGACGGGGTTCGTGGTGGTGCCGCCGACTCGCGACAACGGCCGCACCGTGATCGAACGGCAACTGCTGGAACTGCTGCTGGCCGAACCCGCCCTGGTGCCCGACGCCTACGCCACCGTGCCGCCGGAGACCCTGACGCACACCGGCCTGCGTAGAATGCTGGACGAGCTTTACGCCCTGCACGCGGCCGGCGAGACGCCCGACCTCGACGCCCTCCGTGTGCGGCTGATCGACCGCCCCGACCTCGCCGAGTCCGCCATGCGGTTGCAGGAGGTCGGGCGGAGCATGACTGAACGCCCGGCGTGGCTCGGCCGCATCATCGACGCCTTCGCCCGCATGGTGGAGGAGGCCGCGAAGTCCGACGTCAAACGGGAGATGGCCGCCGCCACCGACCACGACACCGCCCTGGCCCTGCTGAAGCGATTGCAGGGCGGCGGGAAAGGGTGAGGCCGATCGGGTGGCCGACTCTCTCCGAGAGTCGGTCTGTCGGCGGACGAGTCCGAATCGCTCTCGGCGAGAGCGACCCACCCGAACAGTTCGGAACGGAACTGACCTAGCCGGACGGCGGACGGCCGCCGATATTACACCCCCTACAGACGCGCACCGCGACAGGATGTCGTTTCCCCAGTCTCGGCCGACGGCACGCCGCCGGCCGACCGCAAGGAAATCGGGAGGCTCCGGATGGACTTCAAGAACGACCCGATCATCAAGAAGTTGATCGAGAAGGGTAAGCAGACCGGCTCGCTCACCTACGACGAGGTGAATGAGGCGCTGCCGGAGATGTCCGAACCGGAGCGGCTGTCCGAGATCCAGGAATACATCGAGTCGCACGGCATCACCTACGTCGATTCCGACGACGAGATCGAAGTGGTCCCCGCCGCCAAGGTGGAAGACGCCCTCGCCCCGGCCGAAGGGGAACCGGCGTTCGAGGACACCGACGGGGACGGCCGGCACATCGACGACCCGGTGCGGATGTACCTCACCCAGATGGGGGAAATCCCCCTGCTCGACCGCGAGCAGGAGGTCGCCCTCGCCCGCAAGATCGAAGTCACCCGCCGCCGCTTCCGCCGCAAGGTGCTGGAGTGCGACTACGCCCTCCGCACCGTGTTCGACACCCTCAAGCGGGTGCAGACCGGCGAACTCCCGTTCGACCGCACCATCAAGGTGTCCCAGACGGAGTCGCTGGAGAAGACGCAAATCCTGATGCGGATGCCGCACAACCTCTCCACGCTCGAACCCCTCATGGAGCGGAACGTCGAGGAGTTCCACCTGCTGCTCGACGAGCACACCACCGACGACGAGAAGGACGGCATCCGCCTGCGGCTGAAGACCCGCCGTCGCAAGACCGTCACCCTCGTCGAGGAACTGTCCATCCGCACCCAGAAGGTGCAACCGCTGATGAAGAAGCTGGAGCAGATCGGCCAGCGGATGGACGACCTGGAACTCCAGATCGCGGCCCTGCGGGGGAATAAGGCGGCGAAGGAGGAGCGGGCGAACCTGCGGAAGGAACTGCTCGACCTGATGCTCATCACCCTGGAAGAGCCGGCCGGCCTGCGGAAGCGGGTGGCCATTATGAAGCAGCGGTTCACCGAGTACGAGCAGGCCAAACGCGAACTGTCCGGCGGCAACCTGCGGCTGGTGGTGTCCATCGCCAAGAAGTACCGCAACCGGGGCTTGAGCTTCCTCGACCTCATCCAGGAAGGGAACACCGGCCTGATGCGGGCGGTGGACAAGTACGAGTACCGCCGCGGGTTCAAGTTCAGCACCTACGCGACGTGGTGGATCCGGCAGGCCATCACGCGGGCCATCGCCGACCAGGCGCGGACCATCCGCATCCCGGTCCACATGATCGAGACGATGAGCAAGCTGCGGAACGTGTCCAAGCAACTGCTCCAGGAGATGGGCCGCGAGCCGACGCTGGAAGAGACCGCCGCGCGGGCCGGGTACACGCTGGAGGAGACCCGCCGGGTGTTGAAGATCAGCCGCCACCCGATCAGCCTGGACCGGCCAGTCGGCGAGAGCGAGGACAGCTACTTCGGCGACTTCATCGAGGACCCGTCGTGCGAGTCGCCGGTGTCCGCCGCCACCAACGAGATGCTCAAGGACAAGATCGAGAACGTGCTGAAGACGCTGACCTACCGCGAGCGGGAGATCATCAAGCTGCGGTACGGCCTGGGTGACGGCTACACGTACACCCTGGAAGAGGTCGGCCGCATCTTCAAAGTCACCCGCGAACGGGTGCGGCAGATCGAGGCCAAGGCCGTCCGCAAGTTGCAACACCCCGTCCGCAGCCGGCAACTGGAAGGCTTCTTGGATGTCTGGGGCGCGCTCCGCAAAGGCCTCACCAACTCCGCCCCGGCCGGCAACGGGTAACGCCCGGCGGGGGGTACAACCACGGAAGACCGGGCGGGCCGCGATCATCACGGGCCGCCCGGTCTTCCGTGATTTGTGACGCCTTGCCGTTGTCGGCGTATGAAACGGCCCGCTGCCGAGACAGGGCAACGGGCCGTAGTATGTCGCACTTGAAATGACCTCAGTCCGAACCGACTTCCCCGCCGTCGCGGGTGGTCATGCCCCAGAACACTTGCTCGGAGACGGACGGGCGAATCGTCCGCACGCTCCCATCCATGAGCGCGACCAGTAGCCCGGCATGATGGAGCGCCTGGAGTTGCTTGGAGTCGGCGGTCTCCGGCTTCGGCAGGACGGAGAACGTGACGCCCGGCACCGACGCCCGACTGACCGGTGGATATCCAGTGGTGACCGGAACGACATCCTTCCACGCCGGATCGGCGAACGTGGAACGACGAGAACCGAGGGCGATGCCGAAGATTGGCGGTGTCCAATCGCCGCAGTCGTAGACAAGCCACTGGCTCGGGTCGTTGCGGCCTTGAATGTACTGATCCTGCGGTAGCATGGCGTATCGTTCGGCGAAGCAGAGGGTGTTCGATAACCCGTCGGGGAAATTCGCCGCCAGTGAAGGGCGATACCCTTGGAACGCCAGTATATTCGCCGAGTAACTGCTGGGATAACGGGACTGATGGTTCCCGGAGTTCGGGTCGAGGAATCGGGTTGTCGGGTCGGCGGGACTCCAGAAGATCTTCCGCCACCGCCACGTCCGCCCCGCCACTTTCATGTCCACCATCGTCTGCGGTTCGTCGCCGAGATAGGCTCGCAGCGCGAAGAATGGCGAGACGCCTTGCTTTTCCTCCGATCCGATAAACGTGAACAGATCACCAGACCCTGGAAGAGTGCCCGCATCCGCATCGGCCGCCTGATGAACCGCCAGCGTGAGTTGCCGGAGTTGGTTCGCGGATTGCATGCGGATCGCAGCCTGCCG
>JBBRUO010000458.1:0-5336 GCA_038247725.1 Gemmatales bacterium | reverse complement strand
TTGGGCTGGTTTTGGCGACGGGGGGGTAAAACCCTTTGTTTTTCGTGGGGGGGGGGCGGGTGTATGTTTTTGGGGTGGGGTTGGCTCCTGCCTTGCCGCAATTTTTTTTGCGGCTGGGCGGTAGCCCCGCCCTCCCAAGAATCATCCAGCCGCCCCGCGCACAGTAACAACATGGGGTTTCACCCCCCGTTCGCCTAAACCTGCCGAAATTCGACACTCTAAACCCGACACCCGAGACTCCCGATCATGGCCAAGAAGCCCGCTGCCGCCGAAACCGTCGTATTGAATCCGCTCGACGACCGCCTCGTCGTCCGGGCCGAGGAGGCCGAAGACAAGACCGCCGGCGGCATCCTCCTGCCCGACACCGCCAAGCAGAAGCCCCAGCAGGGTAAAGTGATCGCCGTCGGCCCCGGCCGCCTGACCGACGCCGGCACCCGCGCCGCCCTCGGCGTGAAGATCGGCGACACCGTCCTGTACGGCAAGTACAGCGGCTCGGACGTGGAAGTCGGCGGCACCGAGTACAAGATCCTCCGCGAGTCGGATGTCCTGGCCAAACTGGCGAAGTGAGTTGTTTCAGGTTTCAAGTTTCAGAGTTTCAAGTTGACCGGCCGGGCGTCCGGCCTCGGTCTCGAAACTCGGAACCCCGAAACCGTGAAACCGACCGTGTTGAAACTCTGAAACTTGAAACCTGAAACTGGGGATACCATGGCGAAGCAACTGCTGTACACCGACGACGCCCGCAAGAAGCTGCTGCAAGGGGCGGAGAAGCTGGCCAAGGCCGTCGGCTCGACGCTCGGGCCGACCGGCCGCAACGTCATCATCGACAAGTCGTTCGGCGGGCCGACCGTCACCAAGGACGGCGTCACCGTGTCGAAGGAGATCGAGCTGGCCGACCCGTTCGAGAACATGGGCGCGAAGCTGGTCAACGCCGTCGCCCAGAAGACCTCGGACACCGCCGGTGACGGCACCACCACCGCCACCGTCCTCGCCCTGGCCATCTACCAGGAAGGGCTGCGGAACATCACCGCCGGGGCCAACCCGATGGCGGTGAAGAAGGGCATCGAGAAGGCCGTGGAGAAGTCCGTCGAGTTCCTGGAAACGACGCTGGTGAAGAAGCTGACCAAGAAGGAAGAGATGGAGCAGGTGGCCAGCATCTCGGCCAACAACGACCCGAAGATCGGCCGCCTCATGGCCGACGCCTTCGAGAAGGTCGGCAAGGACGGGGTCATCACCATCGAGGAAGGGAAGACGTCCGAGACGACGCTGGAGTTCGTCGAGGGGATGCAGTTCGACAAGGGGTTCATCAGCCCGTACTTCGTCATCAACACGCCGGACCTGAAGTGGGAGGCCGAGAAGCCGCTCATCCTGATCTACGAGAAGAAGCTGTCCAACGTCCGCGAGTTCCTGCCGCTGCTGGAGAAGTGCGCCACCGCCCGCCGGCCGCTCCTCATCATCGCCGAGGACGTGGAAGCCGAAGCGCTTCAGATGTTGGTGGTGAACAAGCTCCGCCAGCTCATCGACGTGTGCGCCGTCAAGGCCCCCGGCTTCGGCGACCGCCGCAAGGCCATGCTCGGCGACATCGCCACCCTGACCGGCGGCACGTTCATCAGCGAAGACCTGGGCATCGCGCTGGAGAACGTCGAGCTGGAGCACCTCGGCTCGGCCGACCAGGTGCTGGTGGAAAAGGAAAACTGCACCATCATCTGCGAGAAACTGGACAAGGACCGGGCCAAGGCCGTTCAGGCCCGCGTGGACATGATCCGCACGCAGATGGACCAGACGGAGAGCAGCTACGACAAGGAGAAGTTCACCGAGCGGCTGGCCAAGCTGGTCGGCGGGGTGGCCATCGTCCGCGTCGGGGCGGCCACCGAAGCCGAGATGAAGCAGACCAAGGGCCGCATCGAAGACGCCCTGCACGCCACCCGCGCGGCGGTGGACAAGGGCATCGTCCCCGGCGGCGGCACGGCACTGTTGCGGTGCGTGTCGGTGGTCGAGGCGCTGGCCGAGAAGCTGAAAGGGGACGAGCGGATCGGGGCCGAGATCGTCGCCCGCGCGCTGGTGAAGCCGATCCGCACCATCGCCGAGAACTGCGGCGCGGACGGGGCGGTCATCGCCGACGAGGTGCTGACCCGCGGCGAGAAGTCGCCGAACACCGGGTACAACGCCAACACCGGCGAATACGTGGACATGGTGAAGGCGGGGATCATTGACCCGCTCGTCGTCACCGTCTCCGCCCTCACCCACGCCAGCAGCATCGCCGGCCTGATGCTCACCACCGAGGTGATGATCACCAAGATCGACGACGACGAGAAGGCGGCGAAAGTGATCGGCGCGGTGGCCTGATCCAAGAACCCGCCGAGTTTCGCCCATGCCGTGGGGGGAGAACGCGGTTCCCCTCCCCTCATTGGGGGGGGAGTCTGGTTTTGTTAGCCCGAAGTGCGAGCGAGGGGCCAACCACTGTCGGGGGCCGGGAGCGACTGGCCACCCATCACCGCACGCCCCTTGCTGGCGCGGCGGGCTAACAAGCAGAAGCCCGCCCCCGATACGATGGGACACCCCGTACGGGTTCGTGTCTCCGTGTGTGCCCCGTGTTCGGAACAGAGCCAGAGGCGTTCGGGATCGCCCGCCCTCTGGCTTTTCCGCGTATCATGGGATACGTTGAAACGCCCCCCGTCCCGAGCGTCCCACATGGTCAAACGCGACTACTACGAGGTGCTGTCGGTCGTGAAGACCGCCGACGGCGACACCATCAAGAAGGCCTACCGCAAGATGGCCATGCAGTACCACCCGGACCGCACCGGTGGCGACGCCGACGCCGTGGTGAAGTTCAAGGAGGCGACCGAGGCCTACGAGGTGCTGGCCGACCCGGAGAAGCGGTCGCGGTACGACCGCGGCGGGCACGCCGCCGTGGACGGGCTGCCCCGCAACGGGGGCGGGACAGGCGGGTTCGGCGTCGATCTGGGTGACCTGCTCGGCGACCTGTTCGGCGGCTTCTTCGGCAACGCCGGCGGCGGGCGGGGCGGTTCCCGCCGCGGCCCGCAGGCCGGCCGCGACGTGCAAGTGGTCCTCGACATCGACCTCGTCGAGGCCGCCACCGGCGCGAAGAAGTCCGTCACCATCCAGCGGGAGGACCACTGCGACAGTTGCAAGGGGACCGGCGCGAAGCCGGGCACCAAGTCCACCTCGTGCAAGCGGTGCGGCGGGCAGGGCGTCACCATCCAGCGGCAGGGGTTCTTCCAGGTGCAGCAGCCGTGCCGCGCGTGCAACGGCGAGGGGGTGATCGTCTCCGACCCGTGCGGCGGGTGCCGGGGGGCGGGGCGGGTGGTCGGGCGGAAGGTGTTCGACGTGGACATCCCGCCGGGCGTGGACACCGGCGACCGCATCCGCTATCAGGGCCAGGGCGACGCCGGCGAGGCGGCCGCCCCGCGCGGCGACCTGGAGTTCGCCATCCGCGTGAAGGAGCACAAGTTCTTCCAGCGGGACGGGGCCAACCTGATCTGCCAGTGGCCCATCACCTTCGCCCAGGCGGCGCTCGGCGGGACCGTCCAGTTGACGACATTAACCGGACAAAAGGTGAATCACGAACTGGCCCGCGGCACTCAAACCCATGAAGTGATTCAACTCCGCGGGCACGGCATGCCCGCCCGCCGCGGCGGCCGGCCCGGCGACCTGCTGGTGCAGGTCATCATCGACACCCCGCAGGTGCTCACCCCGGAACACGAGACGCTGTTCCGCCAGCTGTGGGAGATGGAGAAGCAGCAGGCGTCGGCCCCGCCGTCGAAGAAGAGCTTCTTCAGCAAGATCCGCGATTTCTTCGGGAGCGACGAACCGAAATGACCGACCCGACGACCGACCCCGCCGCCGCCGTGACCGACCCGCTCGACGTGGCCCTGACCCGGATCGGCGAGTTGGAGACGCAGGTGGCCGACTACAAACTGCTCCTCGCCGACGTGCAGAACTCCACCCGCCGCCTGCGGGAGGACGCCGACCGCCAGCGGAAGTACGCCAGCGAGCCGGTGATGAAAGACCTGCTCGGCGCGTTCGACAACCTGGACCGGGCGGTGGCGGAGGCGACCAAGGCCGGCGACACCGGCCCGTTCGCCCAGGGCGTGGCGGCCACCCTCGGCATGTTCCTCTCGACCCTGGAACGCTACGGGATGAAGAAGATCGCCGTCGAGCCGGGGGTCACGCTCGACCCGCACCTGCACATGGCGGTCATGGAACAGCCGTCCGCCGACGCCGAAGCGGGCACCGTCCTGCAAGTGTTGCAACACGGCTTCCAACTGCACGACCGCGTGTTGCGGCCGGCGAGTGTGATTGTCGCGAGTTAGTCGTTTCAGAGTTTCAAACGAGACAAGAAACCTGACCTGTTCACGATCCAAGCCGGCTGGATTGCGTTCTTGAAAATCTGCAACTTGAAACCTGGAACTTAACAGATGCCCACCTACGATTTCGTCTGCGACGCCTGCGGTCATGCCTTCGAGGAGTGGCAGTCGTTCCACGACGAGCCGCTGACCAAGTGCCCGACGTGCAAGAAGAACAAGGTCCGCCGGCTGATCGGCACCGGCGCGGCCATCGTCTTCAAGGGGTCCGGCTTCTACGAGACCGACTACCGTCGGGACGAGGCGTACAAGGCCGCCGAGAAGGCGGACAAAGCGCCGCCGACGCCCGCCGCCGAGACCAAGTCCGACGCGACCCCGGCCGCCACCTCGCCGCCGCCACCCCCACCGCCGGCCCCGGAACCGCCCAAGGGTGGCGGTAAGGGGAGAAAGGGCGCGAAGTAGGGTCATCCGGCGTGGACGGGGAATTCCCGAAGTTCGGGCGAGGGGGAGCCGATGAAAGGGGTGCAATGCCCGATCTGTGACGCCGCGATGCCGGCCGTGTGGTCCGAATACCCGGACTACCCGTTCTGCTCGAAGCGGTGCCGGATGATCGACCTCGGCCGCTGGCTCGGTGAGGAGTACAAGGCGTCGTCCGGGCAACCGACCGACGACCGCTCCACCGCCGGCGAAGCCGACAACGACCCCGACCGCTGACGCCCGCTCCCCGGCCGCTCCTTCGGCCGATTCCATACCCGCCCGAGGCACGACGTGAGTCGTGCCTCGCGGTGTTTCCGCACCCGTCCCGACCACCCGCTCGCAAGCTCGCGGCGACGACGCGGCGGAACCCCCCTCGCACTCCGGCCCGGCCGCGCTTACTGTATCGAAGGTCGTCCGCACTCGGAGAGTGTGGTGCCGATTTGCACTCGGAGAGTTCGGACGACCTTGCCGGACACAACCTTCGTACCTCCGGAGTGGCTGCGAATGCTTACCGGCAAACAGGTCCGCGTGCGGGTG
>JBBRUO010000457.1:0-5348 GCA_038247725.1 Gemmatales bacterium | reverse complement strand
GGCATCTGGAGCCGCAAGTCCTGACCGCGTGGGGCGGCCAGGAGTGAAGACATCGCGAGAGGTAGCCTCACGCGGCCGCCGGTTGCCCGCCCTGCCGCTTCCGCCGGACGAGCAGTGCCACCCCGCCGATGCCGAACAGAAGGATTGACGCCGGTTCCGGGACCGCCGCCGGGCCGCCGGCCGAACGGATGAACTGGTTCCCGACCGCCGCGTACCCGGCGTCGTTCAGGTGGACGTAGTTCACCGGGTCCGTTGGGAAGGTGCCGATCAGGGTCAGGCTGGCCTCATTCGGGTGGATCGCCCCGTACACGTCCACGTAGGTCGCGTTGAAGACCGGAGCCACGCCGGCGATAACTTGATTCAGCCCCCGAACGGCCGGGTCGGCGAGCAGAAAAAACGGGTGGGTCGGATCGCCGTTGTAGGGGTTGTGGTATCCGAGCGCGTACAGGTCCGCCGTCGGGAATCGTGCGCGGAGGTCGCGCAGGATGATGAAGTAGTCGGCCTGGAACGCCCCCAGGGCGGCGAGGATTAGCGCCTGCTGCTGGTCCGGCGGCAGGCCGAGGAAGCCGGGCGTTCAGGCGACGGCATCCAGATTATTCGCCCCCAGTTGCACGCTGACGGCCCGCACGTCGGCGTTCGTCGCGGGATTGCTGAACGAGTCCCGCAACCGCTGGGATTGCGGGTACGGGTCGGCCAGCCCGTTGTAGTTCGTGTTGAACCCTTGCCCGTCCGACGACACCCGCCCGGTGCCAGCGAAGTAGCTGCCGCTGGTCTCGCCGTTGATGGCGAAGTTCACCACCGTCGGCCGGGTGCCGTAGACGGACCCCAGGTAGTCGGCGAACGGCCGGACGTACCCGCGGTCGCCGTTCGACGGGTTGTGCGTGCGGTTCGTCTCCCCGAACGCGCTGGAGTCGCCGAGGGCGAGGTAGATGGGGTCGGCGAAGGCAGCCGAACTGAAGGCGGCGAGGCCACAGAGGGCGAAGAGAAAGACCTTCATCACGTCATCTCCGGAGTGGAAAGAGGCACCTGTCGCACGCACGACGAGGCTGACGAGAGTGAATGGACTTTCCGGGTCAGTACCCCTCAAAAATTCCGAATTCCGAACTGAACCTCCCCACTTTACTGGGGCGCTCGGTTTGGAGTGTAGGCTCCTGTTCGAAGTCCTGGACACCCCTCCCCCCGGCGACACCGCGGTTCCTTCGCCGCAGCCGCCATCTCACTTCCCCTGCGGGTTGGGGTGCAAGAAGGTGCGCTCGATGAAGGTGGTGTCCACCTTGCCCTCGATGAACGCCTGCGTGTTGAAGATCTGCTGGTGCAGCGGGATCGTCGTCTGGATGCCCTCGACGACGAACTCCCGCAGGGCCCGCCGCATGACCGCGATGGCCTCCGCCCGCGTCGGCGCGTAGGCCAGCAACTTGGCGACCATGCTGTCGTAGTTCGGCGGCACCCGGTAGCCGGGCACCACGTGCGTATCGACCCGCACGCCGGGGCCGCCGGGCACCTGCCATCGGGTGACGACGCCGGCGCTCGGGCGGAAGTCCTTGGCCGGGTCCTCGGCGTTGATGCGGCACTCGATGGCCGCGCCCCGGTGGACGATGTCCCGCTGGGTGTACCGCAACTTCTCCCCGGCCGCGACGCGGATCTGTTCCTTGATGAGGTCCACCCCCGTCACCAATTCCGTGACCGGGTGTTCGACCTGAATGCGGGCGTTCACTTCGATGAAGTAGAAGTTGTTGTCCTTGTCGAGCAGGAACTCGCAGGTGCCGGCGTTGTAGTAGTTGGCGGCCTTCAGCAGTCGCACGGCGGCGTCGCAGATCTTCTCGCGGACCTTGTCGGGCAGGTTCGGCGCGGCCGACTCCTCGACCAGTTTCTGGTGCCGCCGCTGGAGGCTGCAATCCCGCTCGAACAGGTGGATGACGTTGCCGTGCTTGTCGCCGATCAGTTGCACCTCGATGTGCCGCGGCTGGTCCAGGTACTTCTCCAGGAACACCGACCCGTCCTTGAACGCGGCCTCGGCCTCTTCCTTCGCCTGCGAGAACCCCCTCACCAACTCGGCCTCGTCCCGCGCCACCCGCATGCCGCGGCCGCCGCCGCCGGCCGCCGCCTTGATGAGGACGGGGAAGCCGACTTGCTTGGCGAAGCGGAGGGCGTCGTCTTCGGACGCGAGCAGACCGTCGGAGCCGGGCACCGTCGGCACCTTGACTTTCTTGGCGATGGCCTTCGCCTTGTCCTTGTTGCCGATGGCGTCCATCGCCTCCTCGGACGGGCCGATGAACTCGAACCCGCACTCGCGGACGATGTGCGCGAACCCGGCGTTCTCGGACAGGAAGCCGAAACCGGGGTGGATGGCATCGGCCCCGGCGATCTCGGCGGCGGCGATGATGCGGTCGATCTTCAGGTAACTGTCGGTGGCCGGCGGCGGGCCGATGCAGATGGCCTGATCCGCCAGCGCCAGGTACGGCGCGCCGCGGTCCGCCTCCGAGTACACGACCGCCACTTCGATGCCCAAATCCCGACACGCGCGGATCACCCGCAGGGCGATCTCGCCACGGTTCGCCACCAAGACGCGCTGAAACATTTTCGTGGTTCCAAGTTTCAGGTTTCAAGTTGAAGACTTCAGACGCCGACCCCCGGCGGCACAATCGCTGGTGCGAGGTCGGAAGTCCTGACATCTGAAACTTGAAACTCAGGACGTGGGATCAACCCGGAATAGGACCGTGCCGAAATCGACCGATTGGGCGTTCGTCACGCACACCTCGACAACGGTGCCGGACAGGTCGGCGGTGATCTCGTTGAAGATCTTCATCGCCTCCAACTTGCACACGACGGTGCTGGGGGTGAGTTTGCTGCCGACCGACACGTAATCCGGCTTATTCGGGTCGGCTTTGGAGTAGCAAGTGCCGACCATCGGCGATTTGATTTCCAGGTACGTCTTCGCCGGCTTGGCCACCTCGGCGGGGGCAGGCGGGGCCGCCACTTGGGGGGCGTGGGCCGCCTGCGGGGGGGCGTGGGCCGCCACCGGGGCGTAGGCCACCGCCGCGCCGCCTTTCCTCAGGCGGATGCGGTGCTCGCCCTCGGCCAGGGAGATCTCGCTGAGATCGTGCTGAGCCATCAGGCCGATCAGGTGTTCGATCGTCGTCACGTCGAACGGGCGCGGGGAGGGGGTCGTCGGGTCGGCGGCCACGGGCTGCACCAAGCGTGGAAAGGAACTCGGAAGCGTTGGCCCAGGGGGCGCGAGAAGCCCGCCTGGCCGACGTATCCACTCATCCTATGACGCTGGGGTCGTGCGGCAGCGTGGTCAGGCGGATCGGGCCGTCTTTTCCGATGAGGAAGTCGTCCTCCAACCGCACCCCGCCCCAACCGGGGATGTACACCCCCGGTTCCAACGTCACCACCATGCCGACCTCCAGCATGTCGTCCGAGTTCTGCCGGATGCGGGGGAGTTCGTGCGTGTCCAGGCCCAGACCGTGGCCGAGGCCGTGGGTGAAATACTCGGCGAGGTCGCCGTCGAGGTGGTCGATGCGGGCCTTGGTTAGCGCCTTGCGGGCGGCGGTGTCCACGTCTTTCACGGAGGTGCCGGCGCGAAGGACGCCGACGGCCGCCTCCTGCGACACCTGCACCGCTTTGTAGATGGCCTCGAAGTTCAGGCCGACCCGCTCCTGCTTGTTCTTGCGGGTGGGCGGGGTCGGGAACGGGCTGCGAAACACCCGCGTGATGTCGCACTTGTAGCCGACGTCCGCGCCCCAATCGACGAGCAGTTTACTCCCCTCGCCGAGTTGCCGGCTGGTCGGCGGGGCGTGCGGCAGCGCGCCCCGCTCGCCGACGGCGCAGATCGGCGGGAACGACGCCCGCCGCGCCCCGGCCCGTCGCAGGTACGCCTCCATCGCATCGACCATGTCCTTCTCGGTGTCGGTGTCGCGGAGCATGGCGGTGAACATGCCGAACGCCCGCTCGGCCACCGAGATCGCCTCGCGGATCTTCGCCACCTCGGAGGCGTCCTTGATCGCCCGGAACCCCTCCACTTTCCCGTGGGTCGGCACCAGGGTCGTCTTCGTCGCCTTATCGGCGATCAAGTCCCGCAGTTCGACGGACAGGTGCGCGGCCTCAAACCCGAGCGGCTTGACGGCCAGTTTGTTCAGCAGTTCCGCCGTCGCCTCCGGCGTCGTGCGGTCGTGCGAGCGGATGACCGCTTCCCCCATGAGGTCTGGGCACTCCTCCTTGATCTGCTCCTCGTACCGGGTATCGCTGACGAGGATCGCGTTCTTCGCGGTCAGGACGAAGTACGAGTCCCCGCCGGCGAACCCAGTCAGGTACTCCACATTCGAAGCGCCGGTGACGAGGAGGCCATCGAGGCCGTCCGCCTTCAATTTGTTCAGAACGTTCGTTCGGCGAATTTGGAGGTAGTTCATGTGTGTGCCACTGCGAGTATTGGGGGGGATGACAATTAATGTAGCAAGGTTGGCGAAAAAGCCGGTCGCGTCCAGTAAAAAGTCCGTGAATTAGTCTCGTCTCGCCACCTCTTGGCGTAGCGCCTGCGGTAAATCCGCAGTAATCCCCCCATACTCTGCCGAAAATCCCGACATGTTGCCACTCGCTTTTTATTCCGAGGGTCGGCTCGTGGTCGTCATCGGGGGCGGGGTCATCGGGCGGCGGAAGGCGGCCGTTTGCGTCGAATCGGGCTTCACCGTCCGTGTCATTGATCCCGTCGTCGGCACTCCATTGGGCGTTGAATGGGTGTCGGAGGAGTACCGCCCCGCTCACCTCCACGGCGCGGCGCTCGTGGTTGCCGCCGCCACACCAGTTGTGAACGCGGAAGTCGTGGCGGACGCCCGGCGGTTAAAAATGCCGGTGTGCGACGCGGCGAATCCGGCAGCGGGGGATTTCGTCTTCCCCGCCATCATCCGACGCGGCGACCTGACAATCGCCGTTTCGACCGGCGGCGCGTCCCCGGCCCTCTCGCGCCGCATCAAGGAGCGACTCGACACCGAGTTCGGCCCGGAATACGGCGAGTGGGTCGCGGTGTTGGACGCGGTTCGCCGGCGGGTCTTGGAATTCGTGCCCGACATCGCCCTTCGCCGTCGGCTTCTGGCCGGGTTCGCCGAGGACCGCTGGCTGGACCGGTTGCGCGACGTGGGGGCGGGCGAGGTGCGAAAGGAAATGCTCGCCGCCGTGGAAGCCGCCGCCGGGACGGTATAATCCTGGTGCCCACCCGCCGAGGCCCATTCGCCGATGCCCGGATTCCTGCCGAACGTCACCCACGCCTGTTTCGGACTGAGCTACCTACTCGCCCTCGCGGCCGAGTTGGTCCGCCTCCGCTGGCCCCGCCCGTGGCTGCGCGTCGCCGGGCT
>JBBRUO010000456.1:0-5360 GCA_038247725.1 Gemmatales bacterium | reverse complement strand
TGGTCGGCGAAGTGGTCGCGGGTGAGGGCGAACTGCATGCCGAAGCCGAGGTCCAGCTTGTCCCCGACGGCCAGGCGGAAGCCCGGCCCGAGGGTGAAGTAGGTGTCGCCGTTCCGCCCCGCCATCAGCCCGGTGTTCGGGTCGCGGAACCGGCCGGACGTCAGGGTGTACATGCCCGTCTCGAAGGAGCCGATCAGCGCCGTGCAGTCGTCCGGCCGGTACAGCACGGTGTTCAAGCTGTTTCGGCTGATGAGGATGCTGCCGTTGCCGTTGCCCAGCGCGAACCAGTAGGCCGTCTGGCTCTGCATGTAAGTGTCGGTGAACAGCTTCATCGTCGTCAGAATCGACGGCTCCAGGCTGACGCTGCCGGTGCCCACCCCCCGCGTCGCGTTGCCCGTCGGCACCGTGGTGCGGAACTGGAACGTCATGCTCAGCAGTTCGCTGTCCAGGAACATCGTCTTGGTGCCGAACGACAGGTCGCCGATGCCGCCCGCCCCGCCGCGGACGTCGGTGTTCAGGTTGCGGTACGGCAGGTCGAAGAACAGGCCGAACTTCTCGATGGCGATCTCCTGGTACAGGTGCAACTCGTTGTAGTCCACCCGCCGGGGCACCGGGTTGCCGGGGAACGCCCCGCTGCCGAAGAAGTAGTCCGACCGGTCCGGGCGGGTGACGTTCCGCCCGGCGTCCCACCGCAGGCGGGTCATCGTGGTCGGCCGCGCCTGGTCCACGAACAGGCCGGCGTTGGCGGCCGGCACCCACTTGCTCTGGTAGCACGGGTCGGGGCAGAGGAGGGCGTTGCGGAAGGTGGCGAAGGTGCGGCGGATCGGCCCCATCCCCTCGCAGTTGGTGCTACAGCAGGCGTCGCGGCCGGGGTAGCAGCCGTTCTCGCCGCACCCGCCCGTCGCACACCCGCCGCCCCCCGCCAGGACGCCGTAGGCCCCGCTCAGGGACGGGGCGCAGCACGGCGTCGGGGTGGTCGCCTCCACGACCGGGACGGCTCCCCCGCCTTCGCCCGGAACCACCGGCACCGGCACGCCTTCCCCGCCGACGACGGGGGCTTGGGCCGAGACGATGCCGCATTGCAGGAGGAGCACGACACCCGCCATCGCGGGAAACCGCCGTGCCAGACGGGAGACGCTTGCCGGTACCATGTTTCTGCCCTCGACTGGGGATTGGAAAGACACCCGGACGACTGTTTCGTCCCTTCTTTTCGGACCCGCAGAGTCCGCGTCTCAAGTCGATTCCCCAAATCCCGCCGAATCCGGCAAACCCGCGAAGGCCGTACAATCGGCCAACCCCGGCAACTGGGCGATCCGGTGCAAAATGGCCAATCGCTCAAGTCCCCGCGTGACTGTCTCCGATACCCGGATCACGGAATCCGTGCCCGGCACCCGCCACCGCCCCGGTTCCCTCGTCCTTCACAAGTTCCCCAGTCGCCGAGGGTCTTCCCATGCTGTTCGTCCGAAAGGTACTCCTCCCGGTCGGCTTCCTGGCGCTGGCCGGGCTGTCGTCACCCGCGTCGGCCCAAGGCCTGCCCGCCATCCCGGCGGTTCCGGGGGCCGCCCCGGTGGTCGCGGCTCCCGCTGAAGTGGGGCCGGGCATCCTCGGCCGGGTCGCACAGCGGTTCGACGCCTTCCGCCGCCGCCTCGCGCTCAAGCCGATCGGGCAACTCCTGCAGAACGCCAAGAAGCCGCTGGCCGGGCTGACCGGCGGGTTACTCGGGAACCCGCTGCCGCCGACCGACAAGGAGGCGGCCGCGCCGGGCGCGGGCGGAGCCGCGGCCGCCGGCAAGAAAGACGCGGTCGAGGCGAAGAAGCGGCGGGAAGACGTGGCCTATCTGGGCACCCTGGATTGCCGGTACTACCCCGCCGCCTCGCAGGCGCTGGCCGACGCCCTCCGCACGGACCCGAGCGAGTGCGTGCGGTTCGAAGCCGCCACCGCCCTCAGCCGGGCGTGTTGCTGCAACAACACCACCCTGAAGGCGCTGATGGCGTCGGTGTCCGGCATGGAGCCTGACGGCAACCCGGCGGAGCGGTCGGCACGAGTTCGCTGCACCGCCGCCGTCGCGCTCGAACGCTGTCTGTCGTGCTACACCCCGCCGTATGAAGAGCCGGAGCCGCAACCGAAACCGCTCAAGAAAGACGACAAGGGCGAGAACAAAGGCGAGGGTGGCGCGACCACACCGCCGGAGACCATCCCGCCGACGATCGGCGGCGACACGACCGACCGGACGCGGCCGTCGCCGAAGCTGGTCCGCCGTGCCCGCGAGACGCTCGCCGAATTCCAGACCCTGATGGCCTACAACGCCCCGCAAATCCAGCCCCAGGTGAACCCGCCGGAGAAGAGCGTCGTCCACCTGCTGCAAGCGTCGCTGACCACCCCGGCGAGTCCGCCGCCGGTGCAATACGTCCAGATGTCGGCCCAGCCGGCCCCGATGACGACGGCGCGAGTCACGCCCCGCGTGCCGGTCGAACCGCCGCCGGTCGTCGCGGCCTTGCCGCCCCGGGCGGAGCCGGTCGTCACCCCGGCCGCCGCGATTTCCCCGAAATTCGTGCCGGACACGGACGACTCGGCAATCTTGAAGGGAGTCAGCGGTCGTTGCCTGAACGCCTCGGACGTGGCCGGCCAACACCAGGCCCTCCGCGAGCTGATGCGATACGACTGGAAGAAACAACCGCTCGTCGCCGCCACCTTGCTGTACGGGGCGAAGGCGACCCAGTTCCAGGAGGAAGTCCGCGTCGATTGCGTGCGGATGCTGGCCGCCGGGAACGTCGCTCACCCGCAGGTGATCGACGGGTTGAGTGGGCTGGCCGCCGACTCGAGTGAGTGGGTGCGGGCGGAAGCGTCCCAGGCGCTCGCCACCCTGACCGCTCGCCGCTGACCGGGAATCCGCTTGTCGGACGCCTCCCGGTGACTGAGAATCGGCGCACGCCCATTTTCAACACCGGGATTCGCCCATGCGCCGCCTGGACTCGTTCGCCGTGGTCCTCCTCCTCGCCGCCGTGTCGCTCGCCGCCGACCCGGTGAAGCACGGCTTCTTCGCCGCCGGCACGGACACGGTCATCGTCGATGACGCCGGCAAGGTGACGTGGAAATACCCGCACTCGTCCCGCGACGGGTGGGTGCTGGACGACGGCCACGTCCTGCTCGCGCTGTCCAAGAGCAAGACGTACCCCGGCGGGGCCGTGGTCGAAGTGGACCGTGACGGGAAGAAGTTGTTCGAGTTCAAGGGCACGCAGGCGGAGGTGAACACCGTGCAGCCGTTGGGCGACGGGAAGGTGCTGCTCACCGAGGCCGGTGCCAAACCGAAAATTCTCGAGGTCGGTCGCGACGGGAAAATCCTCGCCGAAGTGCCGCTGACGGCCCAGACGAAAAACCACCACTTGCAGACGCGGATGACCCGCAAGTTGGCGAACGGCAATTACCTGGTGCCGCAGTTGCTCGACCGCGTGGTCCGCGAGTACGACCCGACGGGGAAGGTGGTGTGGGAGGCGAAGACCCCGGACATGCCGTTCACCGCCATCCGGCTACCCGACGGAAACACCCTCATCGGCTGCACCCTCGGTAACCTCGTCATTGAGGTGGACAAGGCCGGCAAGGAGGTGTGGCGGGTGACGAACGACGACCTCCCCGGCAAGCCGATCAACGACGCCTGCGGGGTGCAGCGGTTGGCGAACGGGAACACCGTCATCACCAGCCACCACGCCGGTGCCAAGCAGGTAAAGCTGACGGAAGTGACCCGCGAGAAGAAGGTGGTGTGGACGTACACCGACGACCGCCCCGGCGGCATCCACCACTTCCAGATTCTGGGCGGCGACGGCAAGCCGGTGGGCCAGGCGCAATGGCGGTAGACCGTCCCGCCGCGACAACACCACCCCCGGCCGAGATATAGTACGGGTAACCATCGTCCCCGAGTTCGCATCATGAGGCCCTCGGTGTCCCGCGAGCACACCTATACCGACTCCGACCGGGCCATGCTGTCCGCCCGCGTGGACCAGTTCCACTCCGACCTCGGCAAGGGGTCGGTGGAGGACTGGGAGCCGTACCTGATCCGCCTGCCGAAGGTGCTGCGGAAGCGCGTCCTCGTCGAGCTGGCCGTCGTCCATCTGGCGCACGAGTGGCGGGAGGGCCGACGCCCGCAGGTGGAAGCGTACCTGACGCGGTTCCCCGAACTCGGGCCGGACGCGCCCGAGCCGCTCGTCCTGGAAGAGTACCGCTGCCGCCTGACGACGAAGCAGCCGGCCGAGGCGTCCGCGTTCGCCGGGCGGTTCCCGTCGCTGTTCCCCGCCGCCCTGGACAAGCTGCGGGGCATCGACCACGAGGTGTCGCACGCCCCGCCGTCCGAAGCGGAGCGGGTGGCGTTGCCGCTGCGGGGGCACACGAAGGTGGCGTGGATCGGCGGCGGGGCGTTCGCCGACGTGTGGCTGGCGCGGAACACGAACGGCCAGGAGAAGGCGCTGAAGATCGTCCGCGACCGGATGACGAGCGAGGCCGCCCAGCGGGAGTTGAAGGCGCTGGAACAGGTGAAGAACGTGCGGCACAAGTGCGTGCTGGTGACGGAAGACTATTGGGTCGAGAACGGGCAGTTGCACATCGTCAGCCAGTTGGCCGAGGGTAGCCTGAAGGGGCGGATGGAGGAGTGCATGAGCGAGGAGGGGCTTCCCGGCATCCCGCCGCCGGAACTGTTCGCCTACTTCTGCGACGCCGCCAGCGGTTTGGACTACCTGCACGAGCAGCAGATCACCCACCGGGACGTGAAGCCGGACAACATCCTGCTGGTGAGCGGCGGGGCGGTGCTGGCCGACTTCGGGCTGGCGCGGAAGCAGGCCAGCCTGATCACCCAGCAGAGCGTGTTCGCCGGCACCATGCCGTACATGGCCCCGGAACTGTTCGGCGGGGAAGGGGGGCCGCCCAGCGACCAGTACGCCCTCGCGCTGTCGTACATCCACCTGCGGCAGGGCCGCCACCCGCTCAAGTTGCTGCCGTACCCGCAGATCATGACCGAACACCTCGGCGGCGAGTACGACCTGGACGAGTTCATCACCCCGGCCGAGCGGGCGGTGTTGATGGTCGCCCTCGATCAGGTGCCGACAAACCGTTTCCCGAGTTGCCAGGATTTCGCGCGGTCACTCGCCGACGCTCTCGGCCTGCCGTTCCAGGACCGGCGGAAACGGCGCAGCGGGCCGCACGCGATTCCCGCCCCGCAGCCGCTGCCGTCCGACTCGGTTGTCCCACTGGAGTCCGTCGCGGATTCGCCGCTGATGGACACCGAACTCGCGCGGAGGAAGGTCTCCCCGCACACGAAGACGGCCGTTCGCACGGGCACTGTCACGACCCCCGGTTCCGACACGCCGGTCATC
>JBBRUO010000455.1:0-5373 GCA_038247725.1 Gemmatales bacterium | reverse complement strand
GATGCCACGGACGTACTCCCGCCAGCCGAGGACCTGCCGGATGAACCCTTCGGCGGCGGCGAGCGGGACACGGCCCGCCCGATACGCCTGTTCGGCGGCCGCGCACACATCGCGCGGGTCGAGCAACTTCAGGTTCAGCGCCGCGCTGATGCGGGCGTGGTACAGGTACGGCTCATCGGTCCACATCGCGTCCTGGTAGGTCCCGAAATCCGCCAACCGGTGAGCGATAAAGTCGTCGAGAGCGTGCCTCGCGTCTTCCGGCGTGACCGGCCAGTCGAAGTGTTCCAGCGAGCCGGGGTGGTCGGCGAACCGCGCGCCGACCAGATCCAGCACCTCGCGAGTGGTCTGATCGGGTGGAAACGTGACCGGGTCGGGGAGTGTCCCCGGTCCCTTCTTGCCGAACGCGCCACGGTTGTCGGCGTCGTAGTTCCACTCCCCGCCGGCCGGTTCGTCACCGTCCATCAGGATGCCGGTCTTCTTCCGCAACTCGCGGTAAAAGAACTCCAGTCGGAGTTGTTTCCGACCCTTTGCGTGGCGGGCAAACTCGTCGAGCGTTGCGAAGAAGTGGCGATCCGGACGACGGTCGAGTGAAAGGCCGAGTCTGGCTGCCGTCGTGGCGAGCGCTTCCCGCACGCGGTGGTCGCCGCACTCGGTGACCACCAGCCGTTCGGGCTTCAAGGTGGCGACAGCCCGTTCGAGTTCCGCCGCGAGGGAGCCACGATTGTCGGCTTCGTCGAGTTGGCGATACTCCACGCGACACCCCTTGGATGTCAGCCGGTCACGAAAATGCCGCATCGCGGAGAGGAACAGAGCGGTGCGGGCCTTGTGGCTCCAGACGTGGGTGGACTCCTCGGCGACTTCCGCCATCCACACCGCATCCCGCGACGGGTCGAACCCGTCGAAGGCGGACGACCCGGTGTCGAGTTGGTCGCCGAGCACGAGGACGAGTGTGCGAACGGACTTGCGGGGCTTGCTCATGCCCCATTCATAGGCAAGTCACCCACCACGATTCACTGGAGGCTTCCAACCCAGGCGAACCCCGCATAACCCAGGCTCAGCGGGGGGGGAACCAGTTGACTCCACCACAGTGTGCCCGGCACGGCCGCCGGTACACCATATCACGCCACCGGTACCTGACTGGTGGGCACGTCGTCGGTCGGCTTCAGGCGGTCGCGGAGTTGCTGCTGCACCACGCGGTTGATGACTTCCAGGTACGCTAACGCGCTCGCCTCGATCACGTCGATGCTGACCGCGCGGGCGCTCGACTTCCGCCCGTGGTACTCGATCTCGACGTTCGCCTCGCCTTGCGCGTCCATGTCTTGCGTCACCGCACGGACGCGGTAGTCCACTACTTTCACACTCACCCCTGTGACCCGCGCGATGGCCTTGAACAGCGCGTCGATGGGGCCGTTGCCGGCGGCGGCGTCGCGGCGGACCACCCCGGCCGGGTCGTCGGCGTTCCGCAGGCTGACCGCCGCCGAAGTCTGCGAACCGGTGCCGGCGGTGCTGGTGAACCCGATGAGCGTCCACACCTTGCCCGCCCCGGTCGCCTGCAACTGCGTCTCGATGAGCGCCTCGATGTCGGCGTCGAACACTTCTTTCTTCTGATCGGCCAGTTTCTTGAACGCGGCGAACACGCCGTTCAACTGGTCGTCGACGAGGGTGTAGCCGAGGTGCGTGACGCGCTCCCGCAGCGCGGCCCGGCCGCTGTGCTTGCCCAGCACGAGTTCCGTCCGCTGGATGCCGACATCCTCCGGCCGCATGATCTCGTAGGTGTTGGCGTTCTTCAACATGCCGTCTTGATGGATGCCGGCCTCGTGCGCGAAGGCGTTCCGCCCGACGATGGCCTTGTTCCGCTGCACTTGCATCCCCGTTAATGTGGACAACTTTCGGCTGATGGGGAACAGTTGTTGCGTATTGATGCCGGTCGTCAGGTGGTAATGGTCTTGCCGCGTCCGCATGGCCATGACGATCTCTTCCAGGGCGGTGTTGCCCGCCCGCTCGCCGATGCCGTTGACGGTCACCTCCACCTGCCTCGCGCCCTCCATCAGCGCGGCCAGGCTGTTCGCCACGGCCAGGCCGAGGTCGTTGTGGCAGTGGACGCTGAGCACGCACTTGTCGATGCCGCGAACGGTCTTCTTCAAGTGCCGGATGATGGCGGCATAATGTTCGGGCACGGCGTAGCCGACGGTGTCCGGGATGTTCAGCGTCGTCGCCCCGCACTCAACCGCCTTTTCGACCACTTCGGTGAGGAAGTCCAACTCCGTGCGACTGGCGTCCTCCGGGCTGAACTCGATGTCCGAGCACAGGTCGCGGGCGCGCTTCACGCTCTCCACCGTCCGCGCGAGGATATCTTCCCGCGACATTTTCAGCTTGAACTCGCGGTGGATGGCGCTGGTGGCGAGGAACAAGTGAATCCGCGGCTTCGGCGACTCGCGGACGGCCTCCCCCGCGCGGTCGATGTCGGCCGGGTTGCATCGGGCGAGGCCGGCGATGATCGGCCCGTGGACCTGCCGGGCGATCTCGCGGACGCTCTCGAAGTCGCCAGGCGAGGCGATGGGGAACCCGGCCTCGATCACATCCACCCCGAGGGCCTTCAGGGCGTGGGCCATCTCCAACTTCTCCGGCAAGTTCATGGAACAGCCGGGGCTTTGCTCGCCGTCGCGGAGGGTGGTGTCGAAGACGAGCACGCGGTTCGGGTCGGTCGGGGTGGCCATTGGGGAGGCTCGCGGAGAGTAAGGGAGTACGAAAAAGGCCCCGGAACGCGGGGTTCCGAGGCCGGTCGGGGTGTCTGTCGCCGCTGACACGTCAGCGGGCGCGAACCTCGGAGCCTCGGGGGGGCCGAAGAAGTCGGAGGTTCAGCGATAGGAGAATTCGCGCCATGTGTTGACAACACTATATGGCGGAACGCGGCTGGGATCAACCGGGACCGCGATCGACTGTGGCTCTTCTCACTCCTGATCCGCAGGGAACGAAGGTTGTGTTCGGCAAGGTCGTCCACACTCTCCGAGTGCGACGCCGACCCGCAACGGGAGTCCGCACTCTCCGAGTGCGCTGCCGACCCGCACTCGGAGAGTGCGGACTACTTCCGAGACACCAGCCCTTTGATCGGCGTGCCGGTGCAGAGGGTGTACGGGCGGTCCAGCGTGTCCCGCACTTCGGTGGCCGAGTCCACGCCGAGCAGTTGGTAGATGGTGGCGACCACGTCTTCCGGCGACACGGGGTACTCTTTCGGCTGCGAGGCGGTGGCGTCGGACGCGCCGATCACCGCGCCGCCGGGCACGCCCCCGCCGGCGAACAGCACCGTGAAGCACGACGGCCAGTGGTCGCGGCCGTCCCGTGCCGCACCGGCGTTGCTCGTCACCGCGCCGACCTTCGGCGTTCGGCCGAACTCGCCCATCACCACCACCAACGTTTCCTCCAACAACTTCCGCTCGGCGAGGTCTTCCAACAGCGCCGACAGCGCCTGATCGAACGGCGGGCAGAGCGACTTCCGCATCAGTTTGAAGTGGTCGCGGTGCGTGTCCCAAGCCTGATCAACCCGCCGGCCAGTCATCACGGTGACGAGGCGAACGCCGGACTCCACCAGTCGCCGCGCGAGCAGGAAGCACTGGCCGAGGTGCGGTAGCCCGCCGAACTTCCGCGCCTCCAGCCCGCGATCCGTGCCGGGGTCGGTGCCGTACCGCTCGCGCAGTTTCATCGGCTCCTTCGACAGGTCGAACGCCGTGCGGGTGTGCGGCGAGGTGACGACCTCAACGGCCTTCCGCTGGAACAGGTTCATTCGGTCGGCGGCGGCCGAATCGCCCAGGCTCCCGACGCCCCGGTCCAACTCCGACAGCAGCACGTTCCGTCGGCCAAGGCGATCCAGCGGCAGGTCGGCGGACAGTTCGAGACCCGGCACGGAATACCCTTTTAAACTCGGATCGCCGGCGACGAACGGGTCGCTACTCGCGCCGAGGAAGCCGCCCTTCTGCCCGCCGATATCCACGCCGTTGTTGAACTGGAACTCCGGCAGATGCACGAACGGCGGCAGCGGGGTGGCGGGCGGCCGCAGCTTCGCCAGCACCGCGCCGACCGGCGGGAACGTCGTCGCGTTGTCGGTCTGAATCAGCGTCGAGCCGCTCACCGGCGACTTCCCGGTGAGCAGGTAATACGCGCCGGCGTTGTGGTCGTTCACGGAATGCCGCACCGACCGCACCTGCGCGACGTGGCGCATCTGTTTCGCCGTTTGCGGCAGCAACTCGCCCACCGTCAGGCCGGGCACGGACGAGCGGATCGGCCCGAACTCGCCGCGGATCTCGACCGGTGCGTTGGGCTTCAAGTCCCACATCTCCAGGTGGCTCGGCCCGCCGTCCATGAAGATCAGAATGCACGACTTCGCCTTGGCCCGCGGCGGCTTGGCGGCGAGCAGGGACGAGAGTGACAGCCCGCCGACACTGAGGCCGCCGACGCGGAGGAATTCGCGGCGGGTGCGGCCGGTCGGCGTTCCGGAGAGGGTGAACATGACGGGCCTCGGGCAGAAGAGGGAGGGCGTGGCATCGCGTCACTTGGCGAACGTCGTCTCGTCCTTCAAGCACCAGCCGAGGGCATTCAGCAGCAACCGGTTAAACGCAGCCACTTTGAAGTCGTCCGGGTGACCCAGCGAGGTGTAGAACACCCGCTGCTTGATCTCCACCACGTCCCGCTCGCGAACCCAGGCAACGGGTTCGGACTGATTCGGAATGGCCCCATTCAGCAGCACGTGGACATCCTTCGCGACAGCGGGGTTTTTATACAGGCTGCCCGCCGACTTGAACGCCGTGAATCCCTTTAACGCCAGATGATCATGCCCCTTCTCCGCTGTCGTGAGTTCGCACTTCGGCCCAGCCCCGAAGTGCCCCTTATAGTTGCCGCCGAAAACCTCCTTGTCCATCTCCAGCCACTTCTGGAACCCGTGGCTGGCGGTGCGGATACCGATGATCGGCTTGCCCGAGGCGCAATACTCCTTCACCGCCTCTAACTGCTCACCGTCGATCGTCAACCGGCGGGTGAAGAACACCGCGATATCGCACCCGGCGAGTTTGCCGATGTCGGTGATGTCGGCGTCCGTTTTCCGGAACATCTTCACGCATTCCACCGGGTACTTCTCTTCCAGCATCTTGGCGAAGGCGGTCATCGACTCGTCCGACTTGTACTCCAGCGACCCGGACACGAGGGCGATTTTGTATTTCGTCTTCTTGTCTTCCTTCTTGTCCCCCCCTCCGGCCCCCCCCCCCCCCGGGCGGGGGGGGGGTTGGGGGGGGGGGGTTTGCCCACCGCCGGGGGGGGGGGGGGGGCGGTTTTCGGTGCCGGTTTATCCGAAGCCAAATACGCGAACAAGTCTCGAATCTGGTC
>JBBRUO010000454.1:0-5394 GCA_038247725.1 Gemmatales bacterium | reverse complement strand
TCAGATTAGTAGTCGCCGAGGACTTCGCCGCCGGCGCGGGTGGCCAGCCCCCGCCAGGTGGGGAGGTTCACCGAGTCGCGGACGAACCGCACGCTGCCATCACCGAGCGCGACATTCACGCCGCCGGAAAACGGGCTACGGGCCGACTGCCAACCTGTGCCGTGGGCGGAGATGTCCGGTGTCGGGCTGTTCGGGGTCAGGGCGGCGGTGAATCCGTTGCCGGTCGCGCTCCCCCAGATCCACGTTCCACCACGGTTGCCGGGCCACGATGTCGCCGAGGTCTGGGAGGCCCCGGACAGCGGCGGGTTTAACCCTCCGGGAGCGACGGCGGCAGGGCGGTGCGATCCGACGCTGCCGTACTGCCGCCGCCGCTGATCCGCAGTCAGCGACGAGGCCGGGCCGGTGACCGTTATGTTCAGCCCGCGCAAGCACTCCGCCAGGAGCAGAGTGTTCGAGGTGCCGTCGGTGACATCAGTTAACCGCACTTGTGACCTGTTCCAGAACATCCCGTCGGTCGGGAAGCGGGCGTGCAGACCGTTCGACCGCAACGGGTTGGCGGCGATGTCGTTCGGGTCCAGGCCGGACCCGATGTTGACGACGTAGTTGGTGCCGGCGTAGTTACCGCCACCGGAGTTGGTGGTGCAAATCGGATCCTGGCCGTCGCCGGGGCAGAGGAACGTCTTGACGACGGTGCCGGCAGCGAAGGCGACCGCCGGGTTCAGTGAGCCGAAGAATCCTCCGCCCGGAACGAACAGCGGCTGGGTGTTCGGGTCGAACGTCCGGCCGAGGTTCTCCTGCTCGATGTACGGCAGAATCAGGGCGTGGACCGAGTAGCCGAACGAGTCCGGGTTCGATGCCGGCGGCGGGGCCGGCACATACCCCGGCAGCCGTCCGTTGGCGGACTCGAAGCTGTGGCAAGCGAGCGCCATTTGCTTGAGGTTGTTCTGGCTGCTCATGCGGGCGGCCGCCTCGCGGACCTTCTGCACAGCCGGCAGCAGCAGGCCGATGAGAACGGCGATGATGGCGATCACCACCAGCAGCTCGATGAGCGTGAACGCGGGACGACGACGCGGCTGGGTCATAGCGGCACCTGTGGCTTCATGAGTAATACGAACCGAATTGAAGTTATACTTTGTATTTCTCGTGTCAAGTGGGATATATCGCGTTTTCGAGTCCGCCACGGTCGGCCCCGTTCCACCGTCAGCGGGCACGGGGAACCGCCTCGCGATACAATTCCCGTTCGCCATTCCTCGTCCCGGAGACGTCCCCATGAAGTTGCTGCTGATATTCGCCGCCGTCGCCGTGTGCGCGGCCGTCGTCGATGCCGCCGACCCGCCGAAGAAGCGGCCGATGGCGGTCGCCGACCTGTTCAAACTGATGCGGATCGCCGACCCGCGGATTTCGCCCGACGGCAAGCACGTCGTCTACCAGGTGACGGCGGTGGACTACGACGGCAACACCAGCAGCACCGCGCTGATGCTCGCCGCCACCGACGGCAAGACCCCGCCGAAGTACCTGACCAACCCGAACGGCAAGAAGGACATGCACCCGCGGTGGAGTCCGGACGGGCAGACGATCCTGTTCGAGTCCACCCGCCCCGGCACCCCGCAACTGTTCGTCATCCAGCCGTTCGCCGGCGGCGAGGCGATGCAGATCACGAACGTCAGCAGCGGCGCGGGCACCGCCGTCTGGGGGCCGGACGGCCGGCACATCGCCTTCGTGTCGAACATCCACCCGGAGTTCAGCGAACTGCCGTTCGCCGAGTCCGACAAGAAGAACGCCGAGAAGGACAAGGCCGCCGCCGACAACCCGGTGAAGGCGAAGGTCTTCACCCGACTCCTCTACCGCCACTGGGACAGCTACACCGAGGAGAAGCGGGGCCACCTGTTCGTGATCGGCTGGGACGACAAGGCCGGCCGCTGGACCGCCCCGCACGACTGCACCCCCGGCGACCGCGACGCTTACCCGAACAGCAGCACGTTCAGCGTCGGCGACGACTTCACCTTCACCCCGGACGGCCAGCACCTGGTGTTCGCCGCCGCGCCGGGCGACGGCACCGAGGCGTGGAGCACCAACTACGACCTGTGCCGGGTGAGCCTCGACAACAAGGCCACCAAGTGGGAGACGCTGACCGGCGACAACAAGGCGGCCGACAACGGCCCGGCGTTCAGCCCGGACGGCAAGAAGCTGGCGTACCGCGCGCAGAAGAAGGCCGGGTACGAAGCCGACAAGTGGGACATCCTGGTGGTGGACGTGAAGCCGGACGGCTCCTTCGTCGGCAAAGCGGTGAACGTGACCGGCCACCGCGACATCTCCGTCAGCGACATCGCCTGGCAGACGCCGACGCGGCTGGGGTTCGTCGCCGAGGCGGACGGGCGGGCCTTCATCCACTCCGCGCCAATCACGGCCGACGGGGAGATCACCCAGGAGCCGCTCACGTTCGGGTCGGCCGGCGGGTTGAACTACTCCGGCGACGGGAAGGCGTTCACCTTCACGCACGTTTCCATGACCGCCCCGGCCGACGTGTGGGCGGGTAGCACCGCGACGGGCAAGTTGGCCGAAGTCAAGCTGAGCAATCTTAACGACGCGCTCCTCGCCGAGATGGACCGGCCGCGCCCGGAGAGCGTGAAGGTGAAAGTCGAAGGCGGGGACATGCAGATGTGGATTCTGAAGCCGCCGGGGTTCGATGAAACGAAGAAGTGGCCGGTGGTGTACCTCGTCCACGGCGGGCCGCAGGGGGCGTGGGAGGACGCCTGGAGCTACCGCTGGAACCCGCAGATGTGGGCGGCGCAGGGGTACGTCGTCGCGTTGCCAAACCCGCGCGGCAGCACCGGCTTCGGCCAGAAGTTCGTCGATGAGATCTCCGGCGACTGGGGCGGCAAGTGCTACCGCGACCTCGTCGCCGGGCTGGACGATGTCGAGAAACTGCCGTTCGTGGACAAGGACCGCATCGGCGCGGCCGGGGCCAGCTTCGGCGGGTACATGATGGACTGGTTCGCGGTGAACGACATCAGCAAGCGGTTCAAATGCCTCATCACACACTGCAGCGTGTGGAACTTCGAGAGCATGTGGGGCACCACCGACGAACTCTGGTTCGACGAGTGGGAACACCAGGGGCTGCCGTGGGAGAAGCCGGGCAGCTACGCCGAGTTCAGCCCGCACAAGCGGGCGAAGGAGCTAGCCAAGCACAAGACGCCGATGCTGGTGATCCACAACGACAACGACTTCCGCTGCCCCATCGGACAAGGGCACGAGCTGTTCACCGCCCTGCAACGGCTGAAGGTGCCGAGCCGGTTCGTCAACTTCCCCGACGAGGGGCACTGGGTGCTGAAACCGAAGAACAGTGCGTACTGGCACAAGGAAGTGTTCGACTGGCTGACCCAGTACGTCCCCCCCGGCGGGAAGTGACGCGAGATTCGTCGTCATCGCCGCGAGCGTGCGAGCGGCTGTCTCGGCCGCTCGCACGCTCGCGGCGATGGCCGGTCGAGCCTCCGCCTATCGAAGCCGCTCCGCCTCTGGTAGAATTCCCCCACCTCACCCCGGAGCCGTTATGGACCGCCGCGAGTTCCTCGCCGCCGCGACCGCCGCCGCCGTGCTGGCACCGGCCGCCGCCCAGGACAAGAAGGACAAACCCGCCATGCTCCCCGTCATCGACACCCACCAGCACTTGTGGGACCTGACCCGGTTCAAACTCGGCTGGCTCAAGAAGGGCGACGCGCTCGACGCCCAGTTCACGCCGAAGGAGTACGGCGAGGCCATCGCCGGGCTGAACGTGGTCAAGTCGGTGTACATGGAGGTGGATGTCGTCGAGGAACAGCAGCAGGCGGAGGTCGATTACGTCACCGCGCTGTGCAAGGACGGCAAGACGACGATGGCCGCGGCGGTGGTGTCCGGCCGGCCGGCGTCGCCGAAGTTCGCCACTTACGTCGGCCAGTTCAAGGGCGGCAAGTACGTCAAGGGCGTGCGGCAGGTGCTGCACGTGGACGCGACCCCGGCCGGGTTCTGCCTGCAAAAGGAGTTCATCCGGGGCGTCCAGTTGCTCGGCGAACTCGGCCTGAGCTATGACTTATGCATGCGGGCGACCGACCTGCCCGACGCCGCGAAGCTGGCCGGCAAGTGCCCCGACACCCGGTTCATCCTCGACCACTGCGGGAACCCCCAGTACAAGTTCACCGACGAACAGACCCAACAGTGGAAGAAGGACCTCGCGGCGGTGGCGGCCCACCCGAACGTGGTGTGCAAGATCTCCGGCTTCCTGGCCAACGGCTGGCCGAAGGGGAAGTGGACGGCCGACGACATCGCCCCGGTGGTGAACGCCACCATCGACGCCTTCGGCGTGGACCGCTGCCTGTTCGCCGGCGACTGGCCGGTGGTGACAGTGGCGGGCACCTTCAAGGAGTGGCTGACGGCGGTGCGATCGATCCTCTCGAACCGGCCGGAGGCCGACCAGAAGAAGATCCTGCACGACAACGCCGCCAAACTGTACGGGATTTGAGTGACGGACGAACCCGGAACGCCTACGAACCGGAGGGCTTTTCCCCATGACCCCGCTGCTCGCCGCGCTGCTGTTGACCCCGGCCGCACCGGTGCCGAAGCCGCCGCCGCTGAACCAGCGGGCCTACGCCTACGTCGGCATCCGGATGAGTCCGACCGACGAGCGGCTGATGATCGAGCCGCCGGAACCGGGAACGCCGTCGTACCGGGCCGGGATGAAAGGGGGCGACCAGATCCTCCAACTCGGCACTTTGCGGCCGACCGAGTTCGAGCAGATCAGCGATTACATCATCGACCGGCGGCCGGGGACGGACATCTACGTCGAGGTGCGACGGAACGGCCAGATCGTGTCGATGCGGCTGACCCTCGGCATTCGCCCAGGCCCGCCGGACTACCCCGACCCCCGCGACATCTTCCTGAAGCGGATGGGAATCCCGCTACCCGACGAATTGCCTTAGCCGTTCAAGAAACTCGGCCGGGCATTCAGGTGATCCGGCGACACGCTGCCGCCCCGCTGGGAGCCGCGGACCTGATCGCCGTCGGAGTCGTCCTGGCAGCCGCAGTGGTCGCCGAAAGTGCCGCATCCGGTCGCCCCCGCCACGATAAATACGAGCGTGGCCCACCGGGCGATACGAATGGCGGCGCATCCGGTCGTCGCCACGACCGCGAACACCAGAAGCGGCCACCGGGCGAATCGGAGGGCGGCGAGAAGTGCGGACATGCGTCCTGCCTGGGTCGAGCGGTGAGGTCGGGCGAGTGGGAGTGCGATACCGGCGGGCGGAATCGGAATCAACCGCGACCCGCGACACGCGACACGGACAGGGCTGTTCCGTTTTTTAGGGTGGCCGACTCTCTCCGAGAGTCGGTGCGTCGCAAGAGTCGCTCTCGGAGAGAGCGACC
>JBBRUO010000453.1:0-5399 GCA_038247725.1 Gemmatales bacterium | reverse complement strand
GGTCGCAATTCTGCATCGAGGCCATCGCCTTCACCGCGTTCATTCTGATTATCGGCAACCTGGGCAAGGCGGAACTGGCCGCGACCACGCTGACGTTCACCATGAACCTGCTGACGTTCTTGCCCGTGATGGGGCTGGGGCAGGGTGTGGAAGTGCTGGTCGGCCGGCGGCAGGGGGAGAAGCGGCCGGACCTGTCCGCCCGCACCACACACGCCGGGGCGTTCATGGCGACGGTGTATATGAGCACGATCGCGCTGCTGTATATCACCGTGCCGCACCTGATCGTCGCGCCGTTCGCCGGGGAGATGCAGCCGGACCAGTGGGCGGCCGTCGCCCCGATCATCCCGACGCTGCTGATGTTCGTCGCCGCGTACTCGCTGGCCGACGGCGCGAACATCATCTACGCCTACGCCCTGCGGGGGGCCGGCGACACCCGGTTCGTGTCGCTCATCGCCATCGGCACCTCGTGGCCGCTGATGGTCATCCCGTCGTGGCTGTGCTGGAAGTACGGGTGGGGGCTGTTCTGGGCGTGGGGATTCGCCACCCTCTGGGTGGTGGCGCTGGCGGTGGCGTTCGCGCTGCGGTTCCTCGGCGGCCGGTGGCGGACGATGACCGTGATCGAACACGGCGTCCCGGAGGTCGTCGTCGCGGAGGCCGAACCTGAGCCGGAGCCGTCCCTACCGAAATAGCGACTCGTACTTCCGCTTCGCCGGCGGGCCGGGGCGGATCGTCTCCCACTGGATGTCGTCGGCCTTTGGGGTCGGCGGCGGAAGCGGGGCGGCCGGCGGGGCGGGTTCTTTCGCCGGTGTCGTCGGGAGCGGCACGCCGGGAGCGGCCAACTTGAGCGGGGCCGGGGCCTCGCTCTTGGTATCGTGCGCGATCGGCTGCCACGGGATGCCACCGGGCGCGACGGGCGTTGGCGGTGCGGGAGTCGGAGTCGGGGCGCGGTGGGCCACCTGTTGCACATCGGCCGCGTCCCGCCGGGCTTCCAGCAAATGGCGGGTGATGGGCAAGTCCCACGGCGACATCCGGTCTCCGGCGGCGGCCGCGACCGGCGGCGGGAGCGGGTCCGACGGGACGGCGGGACGGGTCGTCAGCGGGACCGGCAGTTCGGTCGGCGGTGACGGGACGGCGCGGCCCGGCGGGGCGACGAGCACGGGCGGCACGTTCGGCGGGTACACGCTGACCGGTTGCGGCCGCCGGATCGCCGGCACCGCCGGCGGCGGGGCCTCGACCTCCGTCGCCTCGCCAACTTGGGGGACCGCCCCGGCGAGGCCGTGAGCGGGGTGCCCGAGCGCCCGGTACAGGCGGAACTGCGCCCGGTTGTAGTCGCCGACGGCGGCGTAGTAGTCGGCGTTCGCCTGCCCCAGCGCCTGCACCGCCGCCACCACCTCTTGCGGCCGCACGATCAGCGTCGTGGCGTTGCCGATCCGCCGCGTCTGCGTCATCCCCGTCAGGCTTTTCTCCACCAACTCCAAGGCGCTCTTCAGCGCCGGCTCGCTCTGCGCCAGCCGCTCCCCGGCCGCCGTTACCTGCGCGTGCGCGGTGCTCACCTCGGCCGCCACACGGTCTTGGGCGCGGAACAGTTCGAGCGTCGCGGCCTCTTGCTCGGCCCGCCGCTCGCCGACGCGGGCCTTGTTCCCGAAGCCGAGCGACTGGAACTCCCAGAGGATCTGCAAGTCCAGGTCGAACCGGCTGCCGAACCCGTTCAACTGGTCGTTCGGCCCGCCGCCGAAGCCGGCCCAGCCGAGCGACCCGGCCGGGTTCGTCGACGCCCCGCGGAGCGCCAGGCTCGGCACCAGCGGGCGCAGTTTCTCCTGCTTCAGCCGCGCGATGGCCGCCTGCACGACCGCCTGATGCGCGGCCAACTCCGGCCGGTTGGTCAGCCCGATGGGGATGAGGGAATCGATGTTCGCCTGCGGGTCGATGACGGCGACGGTGAGGAACGGCGGCTCGATCGGCTCGACCAGCGTGCCGGGTTCGAGGCGGAGCAGCCGCACCAGATCGGCGCTGGCCAGCCGCCACCGCTCGCGGGCGGTGGTCGCGGCCTGCTGTCGGCGGGCCAGTTCCACTTTCGCCCGACTGGCCTCCAGCGGCGGCGCGAGGCCCCCGGCCAACAGCTCCACCTTCCCCGCCACTTCCTCGGCCTTGGCCAGGGCCACCGCCGCGCCGGCCAACTCGCCCCGCGCCTGCTGCACCCAGAAGTACGCCTCGGCGACGGCCAGCGTGGTGTCGTTGGCGACGGCCTGCCGTTGCGCCCGGCGGGCGCGCAAGTCTTGCTTCGCCACCAGCGGGCCGTGGATGGCGTCGGACAGGTTGAACACCACGTTCGGCCCGACCCCGACGGCGAACGCCCCGCGGCTGGACCGGATGATGTCGCCGGCGAAGTTCTGCTGCCCGCCCTCGTGCCGGAAGTAGTTCACCCCGGCGACGAGGTCCGGCACCCACGCCAGCTTGGCGCGGTCCAGTTGGCGGGCGGCGATGGTCACCTGGCGGGCGGCGATCTGCACGTCGAGCGGCCGCGCGTTGGCCAGGTGCAGGGCGGTCGCCAAGTTGATGGGGAGGACGCGATCCGCGGCGTCCGCCTGGGCGAGCGGGATCGACTCCGCCCCGGTCAGCGGGGGCGGGAGCGGCGGCAGTTCGGGGAGCGCGGGCGGGACGGCCGGCCGTTGTTGCGCGACGGCCCCGCCGGCGGTCAACACCGCAGCCAAGGCGAGACGGGAAAAGAAGAACGGCCGCCGCATGCCAGGCCCCCCTTGGCTGGTGTGGCGAAAAAGCGAAGCGCATTCCGATCGCCGTCCGATAGCGACTCCGGCACCGGGGCACAACGCCAACTCGGAGTCCGGGAGTCCCGAACCGCCGCCGCCCCTTTCTCCCGACGGCGGGGCGGGCGGTGGCGTATAATTCAGCATGTTCGCACCGTCCGTCGGGAGAGGAGTCCTTCCCATGCGCTTCTGGATGCCGCTGCTCGGGGTGTGCCTGGCCGCCGTGGCCGCGCCCGCCCAACCGAAACCGGCCGCCGGCGGCGGCGACCGCGGGCTGTACGTCCCTGTCCCCCACCCGCTCACGTCCGACGCCGTCACCCGCATCAAGAACTCGGTGAACGCCGAGCGGGCCAAAGGGGCCGACCGCCCCGACTGGGTGGTGTTCGACTTCACCCCGAACGGCAAAGAGGCCCGCAACCCGGACGCCGCTCTCGCCATCGAACTGGCCAGCTACATCGCCGGCGAGACCCGCGACGGCCTCTCCGACGTGAAGACCGTCGGCTTCGCCACGCGGAAGGTGTCCGGGCATACCGTCCTGCCATTCCTGGCTTGCCGGGACTTGGTCATGGGCAAGGACGCCAGCGTCGGCGAGGTGGTGGCACCGGGCGATCCGCCGCTGGTCGAGCGGACGGCGAAGGATTACGAGTCCATCTTGAAGTTGGTGCGACCGACGCAGATGGCCGCCGTGCGGAAGATGTTCGACCCCCGCGTGAAGGTGGGGGCCGGGAAGAAAGGCGGCGGCGAGTGGCTGGTGAACCTGGCCGACCCGGCGGACAAAGCGTCGGTCGAGAACCCGAAGCCGGTGGACGGCGTGTCGGCCGAAGGGGTCGGGTTGTACAAGCCGGACGTGGCCGTGCGACTGGGACTGGCGCGGGGCATCCGCGACACCCGCACCGAACTGGCCGACCTGCTCGGCATCGCCCCGAGCAGCCTCCGCGACGACCCGCTCAACGGCCGCCCGCCGGAGGCGTTCCGGTACACCCTGTCCGGGGCCATCGACCAGGGGGTGAAGGAGTCCGTCGCCCGCACCATCGAGGGCATCGTGTCGCGAAAGGGGAACTTGCTGTTCCTGCGGCTGGAGTGCGCCGGCGGCGATCTGGACGCGGCCCGCGAGTTGGCCGAGTTGCTGACCAAGTTCCAGAAGCCGGCATCGGGGGAGGGCATCAAGATCGTCGCCTTCGTACCGAACGACGCGCCGGACACGGGGGCCATCGTCGCCCTCGGCTGCTCCGAGATCGTCCTCAGCCGCCGCACCGACGCCAAGGCCGGCGACGACCCGGCCCGGCAAGCCATCATCGGCGACTTTTCGACCCTGCTGGCGAGCAACCCGCAAGCCGCCGACACGCTTGCCGTCAGCCTCCGCCAACTGGCCGAGGAGCAGGGCTACCCGCCGCTGCTAGCCGAGGGCATGGTGCGCAAGGACATGGCCATCGTGTTCGCGCGGTCGAAGGTGGACCAACGGAAGACGAAGTTGCTCACGCAGGAGGAGTACGACGCCGCCGGCGGCGCGTGGGTGACGCCGGAGGTGGTGAAGCCGCGCGGGTCGCTGTTGAAGTTGACCGCCGATCAGGCCGCGCGGTTCGGGCTGGCCAAGACGACGGACACCCGCGACCTGGACGAGTTGGCCACCAAGTACGGCGTCGAACCCGGCCGGGTGAAGGACGCCACCCCGGCGTGGCTGGACCGGTTCGCCGCCTTCCTGCGGAACCCGACCGTCACCGTGCTGCTGGTGGTGATCGGGTTCGTCGGCCTGATCCTCGAACTGAAAGTGCCCGGCGCGACCATCCCCGGCGTCATCGCCGCGCTGGCGTTCATCTGCGTGTTCTGGGCGCACACCCAGTTCAGCGGGCAACTGGCGGTGCTCGCCGGGATGCTCTTCCTGTTAGGCCTGATCCTCATCCTGCTGGAGGTGTTCGTCATCCCCGGCATCGGGGCGGCGCTGATCTTCGGCATCCTGCTGATGGTCGGGTCGCTGGCGCTGGTGACGGTCCAGAGCATCCCCGACACCGGCGGCGAGTGGGTGAAGCTCGGCGGCAAGATGGCGACGTACCTGTTCGCGCTCATGGCCGGGTTCGTCGTCGCGCTGCTGATCGCGCGGTACCTGCCCAGCCTGCCCTTCGCCAACAAGATGTTCCTGCCGCCGGTGGACGACACCGCCGACCTCGGCGGCCAACTGCCCGGCGCGGCGAAGGCGGCGGCGCTGCTCGGCGCGAGCGGCGTCACCACGACGGTGCTGCGGCCGGCGGGGACGGTACTGTTCGGCGACGAGTTCGTCGATGTGGTGACGGAGGGCGGGTACGTCGAGGCGGGGGCGAAGGTGCAGGTGATCGAGGTGGAAGGCACCCGCATCGTGGTGAAGGCGGTGTGAGAGTGGGGGGCGGGCGACGTGGTTCGAGGGGACGTCGCCCGACCCGCCGGATTCGGATAGGCCCATCCGGCCGGACTCACCACGCCTCGGCTTCGCCGTCGTCGCTGAAGACGGACTCGAAGTCGCCCACGCCGACCCGCAGGCACATCTGGTCGAACTCGTTCTCGATGTCGTCGGTGGTGTGGTGCAGGTGCTCGGCCTCGCAGATCAGCGGCAGTTCCCGCCGCCGGCGGACGCCCAGCGCCTTCAGCGCCGCGCGGAACGGG
>JBBRUO010000452.1:0-5410 GCA_038247725.1 Gemmatales bacterium | reverse complement strand
GGGGCAGAGCGATTCCCGCCGACGGCGAACTGACCGGCGGCAAGGTGCTGCCGGGATTCGCGCTGAAGTTGGCCGACCTCTTCGCCGCCACCAAGCGCCCGCCGAAGAAGTGAGGTATCCAGCCATGACGACCGAAGAACTCACCATCGAAGTGCTGGAACTGAAGAAAGCCGTTGCTGAGTTGCAAAGGAGAGTATTCCCACCACCGGTTGTGTACTTGCTCCACCACGCGAAGGACTTGGATGAGGAGGTGGACGTGAAATTGCTGGGCGTCTTCTCCGGTGTGGAGAAAGCAGAGCAGGCGCGGGAAGCAGTACGAGACCAACCGGGCTTTCGAGACTTTCCGTTGGGATTCCACATCGACGGCTACACGGTCGATAAGTGCCACTGGACCGAGGGTTTCGTAACCGTGTGAAGTGGCTGAAGCTCCATCACGTTATTTTCATTGCCGGATCGGAGACACCCATGCCCCTCGCCGGAATCATCCCGCCGCTCGTCACGCCGATGCTCGCCGACGAGTCCCTCGACTTGCCCGGCCTGCGGGCGCACATCGACTTCCTCCTCGGCCACAAGGTCCACGGCATCTTCGTGCTAGGCACGACCGGCGAGTTCTACGCCCTCGACGACGGCGAGAAGCAGGCCGTCATCGCCGAGGCGGTGTCGCATTGCCAGGGGCGGTCGCCGGTGTACGCCGGCACCGGCGCGGAGACCACCCGCGAGGTCGTCCGCCTGACGAAGCTGGCCGAGCGGGAGGGCGTCGCCGGCGTGTCCGTCATCACCCCGTACTTCCTGAAGCCGACGCAGGCGGAGATGGTCGCGCACTTCCGCGCGGTGGCCGAGAGCGTGACCATCCCGGTCATCCTTTACAACAACCCGGCGACGTGCGCGGGCGTCAACCTCGAACCCGACACGGTGGCGAAGTTGGCCGAGGTGCCGAACATCATCGGTATCAAGGACTCGTCCGGCGACATGCAGCAAATGCTGGAGTTGTTCAAGGTGACGGACCCGGCGACGTTCGCGGTGCTGAACGGGCGGGATACGCTCATCCGCGCGGCGCTGACGTTCGGCGCGGCCGGGGCCATCCCCGCGTGCAGTAACATCGCCCCGGACCTGTGCGTCGGGCTGTACGACGCGGTCAAGTCCGGCGACGCGGCCGCCGCCGAGAAGTTTCAGGCCCGCATCGCGCTGTTGCGGATGGCCTTCCCGCTGGCCACCGGCAACGGCGCGGCGAAAGAAGCGATGGCCCTGCTCGGCCGACCCGCCGGCCCGTGCCGCGCCCCCATCGGCCCGATGTCGGTGGCGAATCGGGAGAAGCTCAAGGGCGTGCTGAAGGCCGCCGGGTTGCCGTGAGAATTACCGGCCGGCGGATTCATCGCCGGAAAAATGTCCGCTTCAGGAGGCGGGTTCCGACTTCTCTGGTGTGGCGGGTCAAACACTCCCGCTTCCCCCCCCGGAACCCCCGCAATGAACGCCTTCAGCCGTCTGGTTCAGCTCCTGTCCGCCGCCACCCGCATGGCCCGCCCGGTGGCCCCGAAAACGACTCTCGGCGTCGAGTCCCTGGAAGCCCGAGAGGTGCCGTCCGTCACCGCCACCTCGGTCGCTTACAGTTCCGCATTCGGCACCCAGCAGATCAACATCGTCGGCAACGGCAACGCCAGCAACGTGACGATCACCCGCGCCAACAACACGATCACGGTGAAGGACACCACCAACGGGTTCACGCAGTCCCGTTCGGCGACCGGCATCCAGGCAATCGTGTTCCACGGCGGGGCGGGGAACGACACCGTCCGTCTGTCCGACGCCAGGCTGTCCTTGCGGGCGTACGGGAACGGCGGGAATGATACGCTCATCGGCAGTGAGAAGAACGACCTGCTCGACGGCGGGGAAGGGAACGACACGCTGTACGGGTACGGCGGGAACGACAAGTTGCTCGGTCGCGGCGGGGTGGACAAACTGTACGGCGGGAACGGGGACGACTACTTGAACGGCGGGGCCGGGGCCGACACCATCAGCGGCGGGGCCGGGACCGACACCTTCCGCCGCAGCCTGTTCCTGCCGGGCCGTGGGTTCAGCCTGGGCGAAGACAAGGAGACCGACTTGGCCGACGTTCCCGTGAACGTCACCGGTGCCTTCCTCACCGAAACCGTGACCACCGCCAGCCGCGACAGCCAGTGGCACATCGATCAGGCCGCCAACCCCACATGCAGCTTCCTCGCCGCCCTCTCGGCCTACGCCGAGCGGACCGGGGCGAGCAACGACTTGGTGCAGGCCATCAAGTACGACGCGACGGCGGACAAGTACGGCATCCGCCTCTGGATCGGTGGCAAGTGGACCACCCAGTGGGTGAACGGGGACTGGACCGAAGGCCGCGACGCCGGCGGGCGGGTGTGGGTGTCCCTGTACGAGAAGGCGTACCTCCAGGCGTGGGGCGTCCAGACGCGGGACGCCGACGGCCGCACCCTGTCGGAGTCCCTGTGGAAGAGCACCAAGGGGACCGGCTGGCAGAATTCGGGCAACGCCTTGGACGCCCTCTGCCCCGGTACCTCGCGGTGGACGGCCATCGGGTCGGCGTCGGCAACGACACTGCGGACCCAGGTGCACGCGGCCGGCACTTACGGGATGGTGGCGTCCAGTCGGTCGTCCGGCACCACGGCCGGGGTGGTAACGAACCACTCGTACATGGTGTACGACGCCTTCACCGAGGGCGGGGTGTCGAAGATTCGCCTGTACAACCCCTGGGGCCACGACCGCAGCGGGGCGAGCACGGACGGCCAGGACGACGGGCTGATCACACTCACATGGGCTCAGTTCCAAGCCAACTTCACCGGGTACTACCGGAACGCCTGAAGTCCACTTGCCGCGGCTGGACACCAGCCGCGGTCGCGAGTAGTCTGACAGCCCAGTTATCGCGCGATGACTCCCATGACACCCGAATCGGGCGACCTGACCGTCTTACTCGGGCGTCTGCGGGACGGCGAACCGGCCGCCCGTGACCTCCTCCTGCGGAAGACCCAAGGGCGGCTCGAGCGGCTCGCTCGCAAGATGCTCCGCCAGTTCCCCACGGTCAGCCGGTGGGCGGACGCGGAGGACGTGTTCCAGAACGCCAGCCTGCGACTGCTCCGCGCGCTGGAGAGCGCCTCCGTTCAAGACACCCGACAGTTCCTGAGCCTGGCCGCGGCCGTGATTCGCCGCGAGTTGATCGACCTGGCCCGTCACTTCCAAGGGCCGCACGGGGTGGGGGCGAACCACGCCAGCCACAACGGCGACGCACCCGACCAGAATGCTCTGGAAGCCGAACTCGACCTCTGGACGGCCCTTCATGAAGCCGTTGAGCGGCTCACCCCCGAACTCCGGGAAGTGTTCGTCCTCACGTTCTACCACAAATGGTCACAGGCCGAGATCGCCGAGCTGTTCCACATCGACGAGCGGACCGTCCGTCGCCGCTGGAAGTCGGCCCTGGCCCAGTTGTCGGACCTCATCGGCGGGAAATTTCCGACTGTTTGACGCCACTCGCCCGTCAGTAGTCGAAGGCGAGGCCGGCGGCGGTGTACTGCTCGCGTTCCGCCGAGTTGATGGCGAACGGGCTTTGCCCGCGGTAGTGTTCGACGAACACCCGGAACTGGCTCAGCCGAACCGTCGGGTTGCGGAACAGCCACCCCGCCTGGAGGGAGTAGTTCGGCTTGTACCCCTGCGACCCCTGCCACTCGATGTTCCCGGCCACATACGGGGTGCCCCAGAAGCCAGTCGTGCGGCGGTCGAACCACTCGAACCCGACATCGAACCGGCTGCGGGTGCGGAACGACGCTTCCACCCCCGGCACGATCAACTGGAAGGCGTAGGCGTACGTGCCGTACAGCCGCAGTTGGTCGTACAGGATGCGGCCGGCCCCCAGCACGATTTCGTCCCGCGCGTACGACGGTACTCGCTGAGGGATCGCCCGTAGTAGGCGGTCGCCCAGGTGCGAGCTGGTGTGTTCGTACCCGAACTTCGCCTGCCACCACCCCCGCTGGACGGTGAACGGCAACCCGAACCGGTAGTCGGCGAAGGTCACGTCCTCCGGTGACAGCCGGGTGTGGACGACGCCGAAGATGTCCGACTGCACCTGCAAGTCCTGGCCCTCGAAGTCGAACCGGTACAGCCCCTGCGTCCCGCCGATGGACGTGTCCAGCGAGTTGCTGCCGCGGAAGTTCGGCTGGTTCGAGTACGTCGCCTTCATCCGCGGGTCTTTCTGCACGGCCAGGCCGGGTTCCCACAGCAGGCTGCCGGGGAATGCGGTGATGCCGGTGCCCCGCCAGGTGAAGGTGCGGAACTCCTCACGGGCGACCAACTCCTGGATGTACTGGTCCTCGGTGCTGCCGGGTAGCGGGTACGGGCGGCCGAACGGCGCGCCGGCGACTTCGAGGGTCGGCGGGGGGCCGGGCATGGGGCCGTACAGAGGGTCCGCCACGGGTGTGCCGGCCGGGGTCGGCGACGGCGTGGGCAGCGGAAACGGTAACGAGTCCGGCGGCAGCGGGGCCGTCCCCGCCTTGGGAATCGGTGGAGGGGGGAACTTTTCGTACGGCGGCAACTTGGGCGTGTCGGGCAGCTTCGGCTGCGCGGCCGCCGGCCCGGCCGCCCCCGCGACTACCGCTCCCGCCAGCCAACAGACGACCGCGCGCCAGGGCATCGTTTCCCCCTCCGATTCGACCAGACGGTCCCCCGTAGCCGGGCGGCATACCGACGGGGCTGACGAATTGCAAACGAATTCCCGGCGAGAACAGGGCTTCATCGCGGCGGCACGCTGGTACGCGGGCGGGTGGCCGGGTAAACTGTCCCAGGTGGGCGCTCGCGCCACCGCCTGATCCCTCCCGGACTCCGCTCATGCTGTCCCGCCGTACCGTCCTTCGCGCCGCTGGGGCCGCCGTCGCCCTGCCGTTCCTCGACGCCATGCTCCCCCGACTGAAGGCCGCGCCGTCCACCTTCAAACCGTGGGACCAGTCGCAATCGCCGCTCACCCCGCGGATGATCTGCTGCTATGTCCCCAACGGCGTGAACATCCTCGAATGGGTGCCCAAGGAGTCCGGCGAGACGTACACGCTCTCCCCGACACTGGCCGCGCTGAAGGACCACCGCGACGACTTCGCCGTGCTGTCCGGCCTCGGCCACCCCGCCTCGCAAGGCGGGCACAGCGGCGCGGACACCTGGCTCACCGCCGCCAACCTGACGGCCGTTCCGGGCGCGGACTACACCAACACGCAGTCCGTCGATCAAGTCGTGGCTGGGGTGCTGGGCCAGAAGACGCGGTTCCCGTCGCTGCAACTCGGCGACATGTCCGGCACCGGCGGCGCGGGGCACTCACACACGCTCAGCTTCGATGTCAACGGTACCCCCCTGCCGTCCGAGAACTCGCCCCGCCGGCTGTTCGAACGGC
>JBBRUO010000451.1:0-5421 GCA_038247725.1 Gemmatales bacterium | reverse complement strand
TGTTTTAATGTTACCCCCCCCGCCGCGGGGGGTTTGGTGCCTACCCGGGTGGGTGGCTGTGGTTTTTATGTCGCCCCCATCCCCGTGTGGGGGGGCAAACACCCACCCGCCGCGGTGTGTGGGGCCACGAACGAGTGCCCACCCGCTTTCCGCTAAGTGGGTAAACGTCCACCCACCGAGCGCCTAACGCGGTGGACCATCCCCCGGTCGGCGACGGCCTTCTTCAGCGCGCCTTCCGCGTCGCCCCATTGCCCCCGTTGCATCGCCAGTTCGGACTGGCGGACGTAGGACCGCGCCAGCTCCTGTTGGCGCTCGATCTCGGCGCGAGTCGCTCGGTTGTACAGGTAAGTCATGGCCGCGAAGCCGACGAGTAGGACGAGCATCACCCCGGTCGGGGCCGGGTTCCGCTTCACCCACTTCCACACCCTCACCGCCGCCGGACCCGGCCGGGCCGAGACGGCCCGCCCGTCACGAAAGGCCTTCAGGTCGTCCGCCAGCGCGGCGGCCGTCGGGTACCGCTCGGCCGGGTCCTTCGCCAGACACTTCAGGCACACCCGCTCCAGGTCGCGCGGGACACTGGCCTGCGTGGATGGCCGCTCCGGGACCGCGTGAGCGATCCGATCCAACACCTCCAGGGTGGACTCGCCCCGGAGCGGGCGATTCCCTGTCAGGCACTCGTACAGGATCACCCCCAGGCTCCAGATGTCGGCCGTGGGGCCGACGAACTTGCCCTCCCCGCGCGCCTGCTCGGGCGGCATGTGCGCTGGCGTCCCGACCGGCATCCCGCTGAGGAGTTGATCCGCCGCCGACTCCCGTTTGGCCAGCCCGAAGTCGGCCACCTTGGGCGCTCCGTCCGCGTCGAACAGCACGTTCCCCGGCTTCAGGTCGCGGTGAACGATCCCTTGCCTGCCGGCGGCCTCGACTCCGCGCGCCAGCGATTCGAGCAGTTCGGCTGCCGCCAAAGGTGGCAGGCCGCCGGCCGGGATCCGCTCGGTGAGCGTCCCCCCACTCAGCAGTTCCATGGCGAGATACGGTTGGCCGTCGAGTTCGCCGCAATCGAACACCTGCACGACGCTCGGGTGACGCACTGCCGCCATCGCCTCGGCCTCGGCCACGAACCGCGCCGCTTCGGCCCGACCCGCCGGTGAGGACCATCTGCAGCGCGACGACGCGGTTGAGTTTCCTCTGGGTGGCGCGGAACACCACCCCCATCCCGCCGCGCCCGACTTCGTCCAGGAGTTCGAATTCGGGCGGCGACCGGAACCCGTCAACCACAGTCGTCGCCTCGCCCGTTAACGCATCGATCGTGTTGTCACCCACCGCGTCGACCACCAACTGATCGACCCGCAAGATGGCTTCCACCTGTTCGACCAACTGCCGACGGAGGGAGAGGGCGTCCGGGCACAGGTCCGCCGGCTCGCACGCCTGACCGGCCTGCCGTCGGGCGTTCCATTCTGACAGCAGACCGACCAGACGGGACGACCGCACCGAGTTGGAGGTGTTCATGGCCGATTCCGGAGCGATGCGTGGAACGGGGATAGCAATCAGTTTTTACAAAGTCAGATCGCGAAAGCAGCGAGTGAACCCACTTGAGTGTTCCCACACCGGTCGGGACGGGTCGGAGAACACACGGCGGAAATCGCACCGGAATCGGTGGTGCGTTCAGGCGGCGGAATGCACATGGGACGGTGAGTCCTGCGCGCCGTCGCCGATGAACACGCCCGGCGCACGCAGGTGCAGAAAGTATGGGCGGAAGGGGAGGAGACAATTGCTGAGTCGGGGATTCACCGGGCGTCCGTGTCCCGCTGGCGGGCCGACCCGGCGTTCAAGGAGGCAATGCGGACCGCCGCACAACACTTTTCCGCGACTGCCGGTCACCGGTCCAGACGTGCGAAGATGTGCGCCGCAGGTGGAGGGAGGATGGGGAATTCCGTCGTAAGGCAACGGCTCGCCCTCGGTAACAAAAAGCGTGAGTCACTGCGTTGTCACCGGGCGAACGGCAGGAGCGCCTTGCGGAAGGCCTGAACGTCCGAGTAGCGGTCGCCGGGCTCCCGCGCCAGGCCGCGGTGGACGACCTCGGCGAGGGCGGCGGGGAGGTCAGGGCGACGGTCGCGGATCGAGATGGGGTCGGCGGAGACGACCGCCACGAGTTGCCCACCGATGTCCCGCGGCAGGTCATGAGTGTACGCGGCGGTGAGCAGGTTGTAGAGCGTCGCGGCGGCCGCGTACTGGTCGGCCGCCGGCTTCACCGTCCGGTAGTGGGTCACCTGCTCCGGGGCCATGAACGCCGGCGTTCCTCCCACCTCGCCCTGGAACGTCAGCCCGCTCAACTTGCACTCGTCGTACGCGCGGGCCAGCCCGAAGTCGGCGAGTTTGACCACCCGCCGGCCGCTCGGACCGCCGATCAACACGTTCCCCGGCTTCACGTCCCGATGGACGATGCCGCGGTCGTGCGCGTGACCGAGGGCGGACAGCACCCCGCACGTCAGCCGCACCGCGGTGGGCACCGGCAGCGGTCCGCGGTCGGCGAGCAGACGCCGGGCGTCCGTCCCGTCGATCAACTCCATCACCAGATAGACCGCGCCGGCGGACGCCCCGCTATCCAGGTGCGTGACGACGTGCGGGTGGTCGAGTGCGGCGAGGATGCGGGCCTCCCGCAGGAATTTTTCCACCTGCCGCGGGGACACGCCTGGGGCCGGGATGACGGTCTTGACTGCCACCGGCACCCCGTCGGCGGCGCGCACGGCCCGGTACACGACGCCCATCCCGCCTCGGCCCAACTCGGGGCCCAGGCGGTAGCCGGGGATGACGAGGCGGGACACGTTCATGGCCCCTTGCAGCGCCTCGCGGAACCGCCGGTCCTCCTCGATCATCTCCCGTAGTCGGGGGAGCAGGTGCGGGGCGTTCGCCGGGCAAATCTCCTGGGCCGGCACCACATTCCCGGCGTCGGCTCGCTCCCGCCACTTCGCCACGAGCGACAGCACCCGGCTCTCGTTGATCGCCGGCGTCGCCGGCAGGTCGATAGTGCGGATGTCGTCCGGCGAGTTCGATAGCGATTCCAGTCGGAACACGGTGTGCCCGGCCGCGATCTCGTCCCCGTGCCGCAACTCGGCCGTCGTCACTCGCGTGCCGTTGACGAAGATGCCGTTGCGGCTGTTCAGGTCGATCACGCGGACCCGCGGCGGGTTCACTTCGAGGAGAAAGTGGCGGCGCGAGAAGTACTGGTCATCGGCGGACACCTGGAGGTGGGCGTCCGTCGCCCGGCCGACCAGAAGCGTGTCGTGCCGGTCGAACGCGAACTCCTTGCCGGCGAACGGGCCGGCAGTCACGAGCAGTTTCACAGGCACTGTTGTCACCTCGGCGGAGTCCGGTTCGGGCACTAATTCAGGGTCAGTCCCGGTTTCGCCTTTCGTAGGGCGTCGCGTTCGGCCTCGGTGAGGAGGCCGCTCGGCAGGTTTACGGACAGCCGCTTACCGGTCCACGTCTTCAGCGCCGCCTTGACCCCTGCGGCGGTCAACTCCTTGCACCCCCGCGCCGTCAGGACGGTGAGTTTGCCGGCTTTCACCAGTTCGGTCAGCGCATCGTCCGACAGGTCCGAGTAGTCCAACTCAAGCAGCGTGAGTCCGGGCAACCCGGCCAAGGCCCGGCCGATGGCCGCCGTCAGCCCCTTGCACCCGCTGCCGGACACCTGGGTCATGGCCGGGAGTTCGGCGAGTTTCTTGACGCCTGCCTCGGTGAGTCTCACGGAGTAAAGGTTCACCCGCCGAAGTCCCTTCAGGGCGGTAATGGGGGTGGGGTCGAACTCGAGGTCACGCTCCTTGGAAGCCATCCCAGCGATCGTGAGCTCGGTTAACCCCCCGACTTTCCCGAGATGCCTCACCCCGTCCGTCGTCGCCACCGACGGCGGGATCGTCACCCGTTCCAACTGCGGCAATGCCACCAGGTGGCGGAGCGACTCCGCCGTGAGTTCGGGCAACGGCAGGGCCAACACCTTGAGCTGCTTCAACCCCTTCCAGTCGGCGAGAAATGCCCCAGTGATTGGCGACCGCTGCGCCTCGGTGAGGTAAAACTCCTCCAGCGACGTGAGTCGGCCCAATTCCCGTACCTGGTCGTCCTTCAGGGAGTCCCAGGTGTTGCCCAGGTAGAGGTACTTGAGTTTGGGGCAGGCCGCGAGTGCCCGGAACCCCTCGACCGTTTTCGGCGGCGAAGACTGGATCGACAGCCGCATTAGTCCGGGCATCCGTGACAGGTGGCGGTATCCCACGGCGGAGACGGCCCGATTCGCGATCGTCAGATCCGTCAGTCCGGGGATGGCGGCGATGGCGGCGAACCCGTCGTCGTCCACCCACTCGCAGGAGTCCACACTCAGCTGCCGAAGCGAGCGGCAGCCGGCCAGCGTCTTGAGCCCGATCGTGGTCACGTTCGTGCCATAGCAGGAGAGGTTCGTGAGGTTGGGGAGCAGCCGTGCGGCGGCGGTCAATTCGTCCCCGCACGGCTTGTTGTACACCCAGACCGTCGTCTGATTCCCGTCGGCGTTGACCTGCCCGCCGAGTGCCTCGATGTACGCCTTGGCCTCGGCCGCCGTCCGAGGCGGGGCGAGCTTCGGCCCGGCCGGGAGGGCGGTCTTCGGCACGAACTCTCCCGCCACGGCGTAGTAGCGCGATCCGTCGAGATCGGGGGCGGCGTATTCGAACACCTTGGCCGTGATCCGGCTCTTCAGGCCGGTGGCGGTGTCCGCCACTTCAAACCCGTCCTTCGTCATGCCGACTTCGACGAAGAGGTGGATCGGCCCGGCGTGGTTGCGGTAAATCCACACGCCGTCGGACCGCCGCTCGTACCACGTCATCCGATCCTTCGCCTTGTTCGGGTTGGTGCGGGCGAACACGTGGCCCTCGGCGATCGCCGGGTGATCTGCAGCCGGTCCAGGGACTGGCCTCGGGTCACCCTTCGCGAACCAACTCCCCTTCGCCACGGACTTCCACTCCCCGCCGGATGTCCGGAGTTGTTGTTCGCCCACCGTGAGCCGGATGCGGAGACCGGCTTGCTTCTCGGTCAGTTCGACGTGGTCCGGTGTCTCACTGGCAACGGTGTACTCCACCGCTTTGCCACGGTCACCATTCGTCATCGCCTTCCAGTTCCCCTCGCCCCGTTCGAAGTACACGACGCCGTCGCCCCGCTCCCAAACGACCCCGGCGGCGAGCGGCGGTCGCGGTTTCGCCTTCGGCTCCGGCACCTTCGGTTGCGGTGTCGGCATCGGCGGTTGCGGTTGGGGCGGCCCCTTCGGTGCCGGAACGATCTGCCTACTGGGCATGACCGTCGGGGGCGGATACGGGCCATTCGGGGAGGTCGGGGCGGTCGTCGGGTACGGGCCGTAATTCGACTCCGGTGGGTCGTCCGGCAGCGCCGGGGCGTTCGCGGCGG
>JBBRUO010000450.1:0-5427 GCA_038247725.1 Gemmatales bacterium | reverse complement strand
GTAGGGAGCCGGCAAGTTTCTGGCGTTTCACGCGATTGGTGGAGACGCAGAAGAATATTCATGATTTTGGGGTTGACGCGAATGGATTGGCTGGAAATAGTAGAGACGCACCCTCCGGAGACGCATCATGAAGGCGCTGTCCTCTCGCTCTGCTTCCTCGGTTCCCTCGCCGTAGCTCAGGCTCCCGCCCCTAAGTACCCCGCTCCACAGATCCCCGCCGGCAACAAAGCTGTCATCACCATCGATGCCGCCTCACCAACTCTGATGTGGGACGGCGACAACCTCGTGGTTACCGCAGCGGGAACCTACAACTACATGGACGATCATGAGTTTCAGAGACTCGAGATCGACGTGAAGTGGAGCCGGAACCAAGGTAACCCACTCTTAATCCAGGGTCCTACGGGGTCCATCTCACCCGAAGCGAGCATCCGTCAACCCCCGAACGGAACATACACGATCGGTGCCACCCCAGCGATACCTCCCGCCGGCTACACGGATGTCACTGAGACCGTGCGCATCATCGTGAAAAAGCCTGGCTTTCAGGAAGTGCCCAGTTCCATAGGAGCTCCCGCACCGGTCGTGATCCCACCCAAGCCCATGGAAGAGTAGAGCCTGAGCCGATTACCTGTATGACACTACGGACAACCCGTACCCTGCTTCGCACTCGAAACGGACAAGCGGACCAGTTCTTGTTCGGGTGTGATTCCTCTTCCCAGTTTCTCGGAGTTCGCCATGACATGGACTCGTCGCGCCGGCCTCTCCCTTATCGAAATGTTGGTCGTGATCGGCATCCTCGCCATCTTGATCGGTCTGCTGCTCCCGGCCGTGCAGAAGGTGCGGGGGGCGGCGGTGCGGATGCAGAGCATGAACAAGTTGAAGCAACTTTCCCTCGGGTGCCACATCTACACCGATTTGAACGATGGGCGGTTGCCGTTCTTCTCGTCGGCGGGTAACTCGGGTGACCCCGAATACTCGCCGTTTCGTGCGACCTTTGCTCTGCTGGAAGGGTACCGTCCGACGGACAGCGACGGCACGAGCGATAGCACGTTCGCAAACCGTGTGTACCAGAGTCCGGCCGATCCCAGCTTCACCGAATCGTCGAATCACCGAGGAAACATGAGCTACGCGACGAACGCGATGGCCTATCGGCGCGGGGCCTCGATGGCCGCGACATTCTCCGACGGAACCTCGAACACATTGAACTGGACGGAACACTACGCCAAGTGTGGCGGCCTTGGCGGTTTTATTGCGAGTTACGATCAGCCTTCCATTCGGATCACCATCCCGTCCAACGGCGGACCAAAATACTATTGGGATTCCCCTCGGCGACCCTCTTTCGCCGACATCGACTGCGGCGATGTGTATCCGGTTCCGGACCCGCGAACTGGATTGGCCCGACCCAAGATTCAGCGCGACTGGTCGATTGACGAGAGCGGGATCGTGCCGCGGATGTTTCAGCTCGCGCCGAAGCCGAGCGAGTGTGACCCCGCGGTGCCGAACTCGCCGCACCGCGAGGGGCTTCTCGTCACCCTCTTCGACGGCAGTTGCCGGACGATTTCCGGCCGCGTGACCGAAGGTGTGTTCTGGTCGCTCGTCACGCCGGCAGGCGGAGAAGTGGTCGGGAGCGACTGGTAGGCGGACTGCGACTCTCAAGTATCGCGGAGGCGTCCCCTGCCAAATCGACTTTGGCAGGGGACGCCTCGGCGTGTGTTTCCGTCACATCATCATGGACCGGATCACTTCTTCTTCTTGGTGTCGGCCGCGGCGGCGTCGCCTTCGGCTTCCTTCTTCACTTTCTTCTTCAGCACGATCTTCTGGACGCGGGTTTTCGGCAGCCCGAACGGGCTTTGGCCGGGGAGGAAGCGGCCGGCCTCCTGCATCTGGAGGATCCGCTCGACGCGAGTGAGCACGCACCGGTTGCGAGTGCCGCCGCTCTTCCGCTTCAAGCTCTTGTCGATGGACATGGCGTCTTTCGAGGGTTCGGGGGTGATGGAGGAAGAATGGAATGATAGCCCGCGCGAGTGGGCCGGCAAGGCGGGATCGCGCTCACCCCAGGCACTCCGCCTTCCCACGCGGGCGGGCGATCGGCTACTATCCGCCGCCATGAACACCCCGCCCGCCCCGTCTTCCGCCGACCGCCCACTGTACGGCTGGGAAAGGGCGTCCGTCGTATTACTGGGGGTCGTCGTCGTCGTGTTCGGCGGGATCACGCTGCTCCGCTCCGCGTACCTGACCACGCGGAAGACCGATTACGGCGTCTACGCTCGCGCCGCCTGGGCCGTCCGCACCGGCGGCGACATCTACCGCACCACCGACGACAACGGCTGGCATTACGTTTACCCGCCGCCGTTCGTGTTGCTCTTCCTGCCGCTCGCCGACCCGCCCGCCGACGCCGACCGGGCCGGCTACCTGCCGTACCCCGTCGGGGTGGTACTTTGGTACGTCGTTGGGGTGTTGCTGCTCGGGTACGCCGTCCACACCTTCGCCGCCGTATGCCTGCCGGCCGCCGTGCCGTGGTCCCGGCGGTGGTGGTACGCGCGGCTGCTGCCGTTCGACGTGTGCGCCGCTTCGCTCGGATTCACCCTCGCGCGGGGGCAGGCGAATATCCTGCTGGTGGCGATCCTGGCGGCGGCGTTCGCGGCGGCGATCCGCGCCCGGCCGATCCGCTCCGGGGCGTTCCTCGCGGCGGCGGCGTGCCTGAAGGTCTTTCCGGGGTTGCTCATACTATTCCCGGTGGTGCGCCGGGAGTGGCAGGCGGCCATGGGCTACGCCGGCGGCGCGGCGGTGTTGCTGCTGCTGTTGCCGGCGGTCGCATGGGGGCCGAGCGGGGCGATCCGGGAGAACGTCCGCTTCCTGCAACTGGTCGTCGCGCCGGGGTTGTTCGAGGGGGGCGAGATGTCTGAGCAGGACAAACTTCTGGCGCGCGAACTCCACAACATGACGGCAAAGGACAGCCAGTCGTTCGTCGCCACCTTCCACTACTGGCGCTATCCGGACGTCGCGACTCGGCCGGCCGCACCCGACCCGGACACCCGCCGCTGGCACTGGCTGCTGAGCGCACTCACGATCGCCGTCACGGTCGCGGCCGGGGAGCGGTTACGCCGCCGCGGGCCGTCCCCCGCGGAATGGCTGGTGTTCCTCGGCTGCCTGATCGCCGTCATGCTGCTGGTGGTGCCAGTGTCGCACTTCCACTATTACGCCATCGCCACCCCATTCGTGGCCGGGTTGGTGTGCCGCAGTCTGGTGAATGACCCCCACCGGGTGATCCCCGACGCGCCGACGCTGACGGTGCTGATCGCGTGGGGACTGGCGACCAGTGTGCCGCTGCTCGATTTCGAGATTTGCGTGACGATGCGGACCGCCGGCGTGGCCCCCCTGGCAACCTTGGGAATGTGGGCGTTCGGCATCGGCACGCTACTCCGGCGGGACGGCAGTTCGACGGCATTTCACGCGACTTGAGGAAATCCGACTGCCCCGCCGGGAAAACTCAAGTCTCACCCCCGTCGCAGCCGATACAGCCGCTACGACCGTTCGACGGGCCGCGCCGGCCGTGCCGTTCGGGAGGGGGATCGTCATGAACCTGACCGCTCTCACCCTGCTCGGCCTGGCCACGGGGCTTGGCCAGTCGCCCACCCCGCCCGCCGAGTCGGTGGTGCCGGTAACCAACAAGAAGACGTTCCCCATCCCCGTCGAGGTGAAGCCGAACCGCCGCGCCGAAATCCGCTGGCTGGAACTCTGGGCGTCTCGCGACGGGGGGCAACTGTGGGAAATTTTCGACCAGCAGAAGAACGACCAGGAGACGCTCACCTTCAAGGACAAGGGCGACGGCCTGTACTGGGTGAACATGGTGATCAAGTACAACGACGGCCGGCTGGAACCGCCGGACGTGTCGCGGGTGGTCCCGGCGATGAAAGTCGTCATCGACACCGTCCCGCCGGTGGTGACGGTGACCTCCGCCAGCCGCGCCGGTGAGGATATCGTCGTCGAGTGGACGGTGGACGACAAGAACCCCAACGACGGCGCGACGGCGGTGTACGTGCGGTCGTCCGCGACCGCCGACTCGCAATGGCAGCAGGCCCCGCCGGACGCGGTGCAGAAGCGGTCGGCGCGGTTCAAGACCAAAATCGCCGGCGGCGTCGTGGTCATGGTGGTGACGGCCGACCAGGCCCGGAACGCCGGGTCGGCGTCGAAGGAAATCGCGGGCGGGACGACGGCCGGCTATTCCCCGCCCGAACCCGCCCCGACTCCCGGCCCGATGCCGCCCGCCCAGCCCCCGGTTCTGAATCAAGGTGGCCCACTACCGCCGCCCAGCGGCACGCCGGACACCGGCGGCGGGCCGCTGCCCGTGGCCCCGCTGAACATTCGCCCGTTGCCGAGCGACCCGCCGGCCGCCCCCGTTCAACCGCCGTCCGTCGGCGTCCCTCCCGGCCAACCGCCGGCGGTCGCTCCCGCGGAGCCGTACCCGCCGTATCAACCGACCCCGGTGCCGTCCTCGCCGCCGGCCGTCCCGACCGGCCCGCAACCGCTGCGGACTCTCGGCCCCGGAGCCGATTCGCTGCCGCCACCCGCCCTGCAACCGGCCGGCGCGCGGCAGCCGATGGTGGAGGAAGTGCCCACGGCTCAGGTCATCCGGACGCCCCGCTTCGACCTGGGCTATCAAGTGGACGGGGGCGTCTCCGGGGTGGCGAAGATCGTCCTGTACGTCACCCGCGACGACGGCCGCAGTTGGACCCAGTGGAGCGTCCACGACGGGAAGGAGTCGCCGTTGAAGGTGGTCCTCGACAACCCGCGCCTCAACCGCGACGTGGAGGGCGATTACGGGTTCCGGTTGGTGCCGGTGAGCGGGGCCGGACTGAGCGACCCCGCGCCGGCACCGGGCACCCCGCCGGAGATGAAAGTGCGTGTGGATGTCACCCCCCCGGTGGTGGACATTTTCGCCCCCCAGGCCGACCCGAAGGACCGCAACGCGCTCGTGCTGATCTGGAAGGCGACCGACAAGAACTTCGGCCGGGAACCGATCCAGATTGACTACGCCGAGACGCTCAACGGCCCGTGGAAGTCGGTGGCGGCGGGCGACCCGACGGCCAGTGCCGGCGGCCGGCTGGCCAACACCGGCAGCTACTCGTGGGCGATCCCGGCCACCCTCTCGACGCCACAGGTGTACCTCCGCGTGACGGCATGGGATCTGGGCGGGATCAAGACCGAACGAGTGACCGAGCGGCCCATCCTGGTGGACCTGACCCGGCCGCGGGCGACCATCCAGGGCATCGTCGGATCGCCGGGACGCTGATCGAATTCGGCGTCTCGCGGGTCACCGATGGAGGCGTGGGGGGGGGGGGGAACCACACCGGTGCGCTTAAGACCCCCCCACACCCGAAACCAAAAAAATGATGGGGGGGGGGACCCCACCGAAAAGTTAAAATTTTT
>JBBRUO010000449.1:0-5444 GCA_038247725.1 Gemmatales bacterium | reverse complement strand
TTCGAGGACGAGGGCGAAGTCGGCCCCGGACTGCTCGGCGGCGACGAGGGCACGTTTGTAGTTGGCCGAGGCGGACGGCTTGCCCCTGGGCCAGTGCGGCGGTTGCACGAACACCGCCGGCTCCGAACCCCAGTCCGACTCGCGGAACGCCACAAGGGTGGCGTGGGCTTGGGAGAGGTTGTCCAGGTAAGTGACGATAGAGGTGTGAAAGGTGGGGAGGGGTATCGATGGCCCGTAATACGGTTGAGGTGGTCGGATAGGAAAAGTGTATCGCGCCAACCCACCACTGAAGTCCATGTCCAGTATCGTCCGCTCAGCCCGGCCCGCCGCGCTTCCTCCATCAGATGCAGGCCCATCACCGCGTTGTCGTAGGCGTACGTCCAGGCGGCCAGCACCGTCGTCCCGGCCGCATCCGCGTGCGCGACGGTGGCGGCCCGCCCGGCCCCGTCGTACGAGTACGTGGTCACGCCCCGCTTCGTTTCCGCGCCGGCGACGGAGGTGTACCGCTCGGCCGTCAGCCGCTCGTTCCGGTCGGTGTAGGTGTACGCCACCCGCGCCCCGCCGACGACACCGGCCCCCGACCCCGCCAAGATGACGCCCGCCATCGCCTGGGAGGACAGCCGGTGGGCGTCGTCGTACCCGCTGGTGACGGTCACCGACCCGTCGGTGAGCCGCACCCGGTCTCCGGCCCGGTCGTACCCGCTGGTCAGCGTCACCCCGGTGTACGTGTCCGACTGGCTCGCCACCCGCCCATGGCGTCGTAGGTGAACGCACACCCGCCGGCGGTGTGGTGGCGCGAAGTCGGCCCCGGACTGCTCGGCGGCGACGAGGGCACGTTTGTAGTTGGCCGAGGCGGACGGCTTGCCCCTGGGCCAGTACGGCGGTTGCACGAACACCGCCGGCTCCGAACCCCAGTCCGATTCGCGGAACGTTGCGAGGGTCGCGTGCGCCTGAGGGAGGTTATCCAGGTAAGTGACAATTGAGGCGCGAAAGGAGGATGTAACATCTGGAATCCCCTCCATGCTATTCCGCTCGTTATTTGCTCGGCGTCAGTTAGTGCCTACAACGCAACGAAGGCTGTGCTGATTTAGAATACTCCGCCGTCACGGCCAAGGGAGAGAAAGTGGATGGTAAAGCAAACTAGCGCCGAACATCTGTTTTCTGTAATTGGATGAGCGTCGATCCAGTCGCTTAGGAAATCTAAGTCCAATGCATCCATCAGCCACTTGGCCTCTTTCGTCTCGCCTGGACTCATGCAATCAAATTTCGTATATATAGCAACATCATACTGGATGCTGCCGTACTTCTCGAAGTACGGGATGAACTGGGTTTGACTCTCGGGTAACAGGCTCCAATCGACTGCATCGCTCATCTATAATCCTCGCTCAGCGCAGACGAATCTGCTATTTGTTCGGGTATGAAAATCCATAGGTCTTGTACGGAGCTATTTGAGTACGGCTAATAATATGAACCCTGGTGGTGTAGGGCATGCCCAAATCACCAAGCGAAATCCTTCGCTTGAATCCACCCCAGGTCCCGTCGTTATGCTCTTCGTCGTAGAATGCAGTAATAAAGTGTCCGCCCTTTGGATCCGCACTATCTGGTATCAATACGATGTTATTTTTGTCGTGGAGGATGATTGTAAATTGCGTTGACGGAAGCAAGCCCAGATCGCCATCGATCTTCAATTGCGTTCCGAGGCCAACCCTGTCGGCAAGCAACTCCCCACTCTTCTCTCCCGCACTGACGGATTTATCATAGAAGAACATAATACCACCAGCCACGATCGTCGCGGAGTGCCTGACGGCAAATGATGCCGCGCTGCGAGCCGCACCTATCGTTGTCTTTGTCACGGATCGAAGCACGGAGCGAGTACGCCGAGTGGGCGACTTGTTGACGCCAGGCTCGGCGTTCTCGAAGATATTGTCGATATATTTGTCGATCATCGCGTCGGGGATCTTTGCTGCCTTCATCGACTCGACGATAATGGCACGATGCTCTGCGGGAGTTTTTGCGGCCCAAGCTGCTCGGGCCTGATTCCAGGTTACACCCTTCTGGAAGTAAACTTTGTGTTTGCGGAGCACATCATGGGCTGCAGTATGATCGGCCTGACTCAACTCGAAGAGCAACTGCGTCTCGTCGCTGCCGCCGAGAACGAGGGGGTAGAAGTGCTGGAAGCCTGGTACTTCCAGCCCGTTGCGGTCCACGCCATTCGTCGCATTATTCCCCACGTACCGACGGGTGTTCATATCGCCGGCGGAGAACCCGATGGGATCCTCGCTGGTCCACTGGCCGTTGGCGGGATCGTAGCTCCGCCAGTGCATCTGGTACAGGTTCACCGCGCGGTCGAACCAGCCGCCGGTGAACAGCACGTTGCCGCTGAGCGTGGCGCTCGTCTCGCTCGCGATGCCGCCGAACGCGGTGTACTCGATGGTACTCACGACGACCCCCGTCTTGTTAGCCACCAACCGGGTGCTGCCGATCCGGTCGGCCAGCAGCCACGACACGCCCGTGACGGTCACGACGGCCACCGTCTCCTCGCCGTGGGTCAGGTATCGGGCCACCATCACCCCGCCCCCGTCGTACTCCGCCCACAGAGTGTGGACGCTCGCCGTGAACCCCGGACTCGGGTCCGCGATCTCGTAGGCGTACTTCGCCACCGCCGTCCCGTTCACCGCCTTACATCGTACCCGTCCGCGACGGTCTGCACAACCGTCCCGCCCGTGTCCCCGTGTCCCCGTGTCCTCGTCGCCGCCGTCATCTCGTAGACCCGGCCGGGTGGCGGTTTGGCGGTTGCCCTTGACCCGATTTTCGCCGGGTGGTACCTCGTACCGCCGGACGGTCTCGTCCGGCGGTCCCGGCACGGAGGTCACCGCTGTCATGAGCAAGACGATTCGCGCGGCGGCCTGGGTGGTGGTGCTGCTAGGTGCGGCGGTCGCGGTCGCCCAGCCGGTTCCGTTGCCGGGTGTGCCCGAGCCGGAGAAGCTGAAACTCGGCGTCGCCGTGCCGCTCGCCCCGGCACTGCCCGGCGAACCGATCTTCGACCCGAACGTGGTGCAAGGCCAGCAACTGCTGCCGCCGGTGGCCGCGCCGGGCGGGGTGCAGCCGACGATCCCCGATTCGCCCCGCGTCACCGCGCCGACGGGCGTGGTGACGACACCGGGCCTGGCCGCGTCGCCGGTCAGCGAACCGCCGCCGCCGACCGTGCGGATTCAGATCCAGACGCCCGCCCACATCGCCCCCGGCAACCCGATCCCGTACAAGCTGATCGTCGTCAACTCGTCGGCGGCGACGGCCTACCGGGTGAAGGTGCGGGTGCCCGCCCCGGAAGGCGCGGCCACCCTGACCAAGGTCGAGCCGCGGCCGGACAACGTCAAGGAGTTCGCCGTCCCCGCCCCCGTCGGCAACGAGCTGACCTGGGAGTTCAAGTCCCTCGGCAAGGGCGAGCGGAAGGTGATCGAACTGGAGTTCACCCCGCAGCCGGGGGCGAAGGACGTGCGGGCGCGGGCCTACGTCAGCTTCGAACACGGGCAGGAGGTGGTCACGCAGGTCGAGAAGCCGAAGCTGACGGTGACGAAGGCGGCCACCAAGGCGGTCGCGCGGGGCGAACCGGTGACGGTCGAGGTGCGGGTGACGAACGCCGGGACGATGCCCATTCACAAGGTCCGCCTCGTCGAGCAGGCCACCGGCGGGTTCGCCTTCAAGACCGGCGCGAACGCCCAAACCACGCAGCGGACGGACCAGCGGGCGTGGGACCTCGGCACCCTCGGCCGCGGGCAGTCGAAGATCGTCACCTACCAGTTGACCGGCGGCCGGCCACAGGGCGGGGAGTTGATCACCACCTCGAACGCCACCAGCGCCGACGGCGGCATCGCCGAGACGGCCGAAGCGAAGACGCGCATCCTGGTGCCCGACCTCGGCTTCACGCTCAACGGCCCGGCGTCGGTCGAGTCCCGCGGCGCGGCCGAGTACGAGGCCGAGGTCCGCAACAACGGCACCCTCCCGCTGACGAACGTGGTGGTGAGCATCCCGATCCCCGACGACTGCCTGCCGACGAAAGTGACCAAGGACGCCAAGCGGTACCCCGACCGCGTAAGCTGGACGATCCCGAAAATGGCCCCCGGCGAGGCGCACAAGTTCCGCCTGGCGGTGACGGCGAACACCTCCGGCAAGCGGGTGGTGCGGGCCACCGCCCGCGATCAGGCCGGGGCGGTCAGTGCCGAACGCGATGTGGCCACCGTGTTCCTCGGCCGTGCCGACCTGCGCTGGGAACCGAACGTGCCGGCACTCCTGGCGGTCGGCAAGCGGGCGCAGATCACCGTCCGCGTGCGGAACGAAGGCGAGGAGTCGGACAAGGGGGTGTCACCGCGGGTGAATATCCCCGACGGGCTGCGGGTGATCACGGCGACGCCGGGGCCGGCCACGCAGATCCTGGCCGGCGAAGTCGTGTTCGACGCCGTCGAGATCAAGCCCGGCAAGGACGAGGTGTTCACCGTCACCGTCGAGCGGACCCAACCGGGGCGACTGCGAGTCGGCCTGCGGCTGGAAGCCACCTCGCTCGGCGAAAAACCGCTGCTCAAGGAGCAGACCATCGAGTAGTGGTGGCCATACAATTCCCCCATGCCCGAACCGCGCCCACCGCCACCGCCCGGCCACGTCGAACGCGAGTTCGGCGTCCCGTTCCCCGGCGTCGTGCTGCCGCCCGACCGGTGGACGCAAACCGCCCTCAAGGCGATGCCCGAAACCGGTCGCCTGGACTTCCCGGCGCTATTCGGCCGCACGGCCCCGGTGGTGCTGGACGTCGGTTGTGGCAACGGCCGCTTCCTCATCGGCAGTGCCGTCGCCCGCCCCACGCACGACCACCTCGGCGTGGACGTGCTGCCCGTCGTCATCCGCTACGCCCGCAAGCGCGGCAACCAGCGGGGGCTGCCGAACATCAAGTTCGCCGTCCTCGGCGGGTCCGAGTTGCTCGACCAGTTCATCGAACCGGGATCGGTGTCCGAGATCCACTGCTACCACCCGCAGCCGTTCTACGACCCGGCCCAGGTGGGCAAGCGGCTCATCACGCCGGCGTTCCTGGCCCTGGTTCACCGGTCGCTGACGCCGGGCGGGCTGTTCGTGGTGCAGACCGATAACCCCGGCTACTGGCGGTACATCCGCGCGGTGGTGCCGGTGTTCTTCGATTTCGCGGACGTGAAGGGGAAGTGGCCGGACGCGCCGAAGGGCCGCACCCGGCGGGAGATCATCGCCACCAGCAAGAAGCTGCCGGTGTTCCGCGGCACCGGGACGGCGAAGGTGGGACTGAGCGAGGCCGAAGCAATCGCGCTGGCAGAGCAACTGCCGCCGCCGACGTTCGACGCCGACCGGCGACTCCGCGACCTGGACCGACTGGGCTGACACCCGCGCCGCCCCTCCGGCCGTGAAGACGACGCCTCGAAATCCAC
>JBBRUO010000448.1:0-5447 GCA_038247725.1 Gemmatales bacterium | reverse complement strand
TGAAGGATCACTTCCGTGATTCGCTTGTCGAACAGGGCCGCATAAGCCGCGATCACCCCGGCGTCGCCCTTACCAAGTAGCGTGTACGTCGTCTTCCCGCCGGCCTTCTCGTCCAGGTACGCGACCGTCGCCAGCACGTCCCGCACCCGCCCGGCGTCCGCCGTCGTGCCGACTAGAACCATCGAACGCTCGAACGTGTTCGGCGGGTTCTTGCGGGTCCAGGCATGGCTTCGCGTCCCGCGAGTCAACACGCCGCCGAACGCCGCGCTTTTCGGAACCAAGAGTTGGTGCCAAGCGGTTTCGACACCGGGGAACGGGAAATCGTCGCCGCCGGTGTGAACGACCAGCGCGACGTGGGCGGGCAGTTTCTTGTCGTCCACGTCCCACCCCTTCGAGATCAACGCCGTTTCAATGCCCGGTTCGATCTCCAACCCAACCCCACCGCCCCAGTATTTCCAAATCAGGTCCAGCCCCTCCCGCTTCGCCGTCGGCACCTTCTCCGGCAGGGTGGCGAAGCAGCGCTCCCGCAGTTGCTTCACCAGCCCGGCCTTCCACGCAGGGAAGTCCTCGGCCGTCGCCGGCAGCTTCACGTCCGCGACGGGCACGAAGGTCTGGTCGATCTTGTCGTTGATCTGGTCCTTCGGCAGGTCTTTGTCCTCCGGGAAGACCCGCAAGTCCTTGCCAGGAATCACGGCGAACTCGGTGTCTTCGACCGCCGCCTTCGGGTCACCTTTCAGGTGCGTGTTGAAGAACCGGAAGCTCGCCTTCCGCAACTCCGGCCCGTCGGTGTGCTTGCCGGGCGCGACGAACGCCTCGAAGTTCTCCGGCTTGCCGAGCATCGCGTAGCACTTCTCCATCCGTGCCGCGATCCGCCGGTTGCCGGCCATTGGGAAGATCGGGTCGGCGTCGCTGTTGGCGAACATCATCGGCTTCGGGGCGAATAGCGCCAGGTGCGTCGTCCACTCCCAGCGGTACGGGTTGTAGCCGAACATGCAGTCGCAGTGGCCGTTGATGACCTTCTCGCCGACGTAGTCCGACAGGTCGCTGATGCCACTCACCGGGATGGCCACCTTCACGCGGTCGTCGGCGGCCGCGATCCACACCGTCCCGGCCCCACCCCCGCTGCGGCCCGTCGCCCCGATCTTGTCCGCGTCCACATCCGGCCGGGTGACGAGGTAGTCAATCGCGCGGATGACGTTCCAGCACTCGACGCCCGCCGGCGTGTACCCGCGGTCGTGCCACCACCAGCGGTTGAAGTGGTGCGTGCCGTGGTGGATGCCCGCGACTTCGCCGAGTTGCAGCGTGTCCACCATCAGGCAGATGTAGCCGTTGCTGGCGTACCACATGCCGTGCCGCTGATACCCGGTCTTGTTCCCGTCTCGGCCTTTGTTGCTGTGCCCGCACTGGTACAGAATGGTCGGGAACTTCTTCCCCTTCGGCACGAGGCGGGGGCGGTACAGGTCCGCCGTGACGTACAACCCCGGCCGGCTCTGGAAGTGCAGTTTCTCGATGGTCACGTCGCCAATGTCCATCGTCCCGGTGACGGTGGCGTGCAGGTCGGACTTCTCCGGCAGCGGCAACAGGCCGAGCATGTCGAAGAGTTGTTCTTTCAGCTTCGGCCGTTTCGCCTCCCACTCGGCCTTCGTGGTGGCGTCGGCCATGAAGTGCTTTTCGATGTCGGCCACTTGCGCGCGGAGGTGCTTCAACACGGCGACATCGGCGGGCGGGTCGGCCGGTTTCGGCTTGGGCGGGTCGGCGACGGGGATGAGCGGCAGCAGGAGGAGCGGGAGCATGGGAACAGCCTCCGGGGTGAGCGGGAACCCTCGGAGTGTACCCGAAGCGGTCGGCCGAATGCGAGTTTCGTCGGCCCGGCGAGTGTGGCGGGCGAGGACGCGTCCCGCTCACGGCTCCCGCACGATCACATACGAGCCGCGGGTGAACGGCCCGTAGTTGCTCGTCGTCACGCCGTTCGCGGTGGTCCCCTGGTACGCCGGCGGGGACGGCACGAACTTGACCCGCACCACACCCGATTCGCCGACCTCCAACACCCCGGCGTGAACGGCCGCCATTCCGATGTTCGAATCCGACGTGTACGGCCCACTCCCCCAAACCGCGCCGGCAATCGCGCCCGTCGTTCGCACCCTGACCGTCTGCCCGACTCGCGGAATGGCGATCAGGGTGAGCGTGTTGGCTTCCACGATCTCCACGTTCGCCGTCGCGCGGCCGCCCGTGGTCAACTTGCCGAACTGCATCACGGCGATGTCCGTCACCTTCAGCTTCTGTTCGCCGAACTGGAACGTGTTCACCCGCAGCACCGGCAGCGCCACCCGCCCGGCGATGACGGACTCGTCGGTGTGAATGATGTCCGTATCGCGCGGCACCGCCGTCGGGTCGGGCAGCCGGGCGGCCAACGAGTCGGCCACCTGCGAGAACTGTGCCCGCGCGTCGCCAGTCAGCCGCCGCTTCGCCCGCAGCAACGCCGGCAGCGCCTTCGGCCCGATCTCGGCGAGGAGCGCCTTCGCCGCCTCCCGCTTGGCGTTGTCGGTGCCCGCGAGGTCGGCGAGTGCGTCATTCACGGCCTTCCGATCGGCGTCGTTTAGCCGCGTGCCGAACTCGATCTTCTGGATATCCCGGACGGGAATCTGGAGGGTGCCGTGCGGGGTGACGAAGCTGAGCGTGTCTTCGAGCAGGGTCAACTTCATGGTACTGTCGTCGGTGTACCGCACCTCCCAGGTGCCCACGACCGGCTTCTCCGGCTCCTGGCCGAAACCGGCCGTCGCGACCCCGGCCACAATCAACGCGGCGAACGAACGGACCCGCATGGCACACCCTCACGCGGCGGAACGGAAGTGAGACACCGAGTAGCGTAACCGCGTGGTGCCGGCGGAACAATCGCGGGAATGGGACGGCGCAAACAGACGCGACCCGAGGTCGCCCTCGAGTCGCGTGAGTGGTTCGGGATGGGAGCGCCTGGCCGGCCGGTCAGGGCCGACCCCGCGGCGCGGGCGGACGAGGCCGGGAACGGTTTCCCGAAGGTGCCTGCGTCCGGGGATGGACGGCGGTCGCCGCGATCCGGTTCGGTGGCTCGGCCGCCAGCGGTCCCGATGAGGGGGTGGAACCGCAGGCCCGTCAGCTTTGCGTCCCCGTCTTTCGAGCGGGTTTGCCGTTTCGTGCGTCGTAGCGTTTCGCCCGCGGAGGGTACTCCCCTCGAACCCGACCGCGCCGCCAAAACCGGCGTGGCCGTTGAAGGGATCATGGCCGAACGGTGCCGAGGCCACAAGTGACGAACGACGAATCCGGCTGGAATTCTCCGCCCGCGTCCGAAACTCGCGCGGCCGCGCGGCCGTCCGCTAACGTCCCTTCGCGTCCGCGACGCCTTGCGTGAGCGTGAATTGCTGGTCCACCCGCAGGCCGACGAACGTTTGCGAAGCCGCCGCCTTGCCCGGCCAGCGGACGGTCACTTTGTCCACCGCCGCCGTGGTGCCCAGCCCGACGGTAACGGTCAGCTCGCTCTGGCTCAAATAGCTCCGCGCCCCGGTGATCGTCCGCTTGTACGTCGTCCCGCCGGCCTGCACCGTCACTTCCGCGCCGATGGCCGAGCGGTTGCACGTCTTCCCGTCGCCCACCAGATGCAGTCGAATCCAGTGGTGGCCGGTCTTCTGGTCGTTCCGCAGCAGCAGCGGAGAGCCGCCGTTCGCGGTCAGCACCACGTCCAGGTCGCCGTCGCCATCGAAGTCGAGGTACGCGCTGCCCCGCCCGACGATCGGCTTGAACAGGTCCGGCCCGGCGGTCGCTGCCGTCACCGGCTCGTACACGCGGTCGTCCGCTCCGGTGTTCCAAAAGAGCTGCGCCGGCTGCTCGTGCGGCTGGTCTTTCTGGAGTTTCTGGATGTCCGGGTCGATGTGCCCGTTGGCGGTCAGGATGTCGAGCCGGCCGTCGAGGTCGTAGTCGAAGAAGAACGCGCCGAACTTGAGCGGCCCGCGGCTGGGGTTGAGCAGCCCGACGGCCGCCGCCGCGTCGGCGAACTGCAACCAGTTCGGGTTACTCCGCACCAGGAACGTGTTCGGCTCGTTGGCGAAGTTGGCGATGAGCACCGCCGGCTTCCCCGGCTGGTACTCGCCCACGTCGATCCCCATCGCCCCGCGTGCCGACCCTCCCTCCGGGTAGGCGACGCCGATGGAAACGCCCTTCTCCTCGAACTTCCGCCCGCCTTTCCCGTCCGGGAGGTTGTGGAAGAAGAAGTTCCGCACGGTGTCGTTGGCGACGATCAGGTCCGGCCAGCCGTCCGCGTCGGCGTCGTACAGGATGACGCCGAGCGACTTGGCGACGGGCCGCTGCCGGGCGTCGGCGGCGGTCCCGTCGGCGTCCGTCACCCGCACCCCGGCCGCCTCGCTCACGTCCTCGAAGGTGCCGTCGCCCTTGTTCCGGTACAGACTGCACTGGTTCCCTTCGAGCGCCGTCGGCTGCTGGTACGTCCGCCCCACACCCGTCAGCGTGGCGTCGATGCCCAGGTCGATGCCCGGTGACCACGTACAGTAGTGGCAGACGAACAGGTCGAGCCGGCCGTCGCCGTCGTAGTCCACGAAAGTCGCGGAGGTGCCGAACGGGATCGGGGCCTGGTGCTCCAAGAAGTCGGCGGCGGACTCGCCCTTCGGCCAGACGCCCGGCCCGGCGACCCCGGCGTTCGCGGTCACGTCCTCGAACTTCGTTCCGTCGATGTTGCGGAACAGCCGGTGCCCGCCGACGCAGGTGACGAACAGGTCGATGAACCCGTCATTGTCGAAGTCGCCGGCGCACCCGCCGACGCCGTACAGGGTGACGTTCAGCCCGGCCGCGACGGTGGCATCTTCAAAGGTGCCGTCCCCCTTGTTGCGGTAAAGTGCCAGGCAAGGAGCCTTCGCCGGCGCGGGGTGGCCGGGCCACGGGCAACCGTTGATGAACAGCAGGTCCGGCTTGCCGTCGGCGTCGTAGTCGATGACCACCACGCCCGCTCCCATCGTTTCGGGGAGCAGCTTGTCGCCGGCCGCGCCGCTGCAGTGGGTGAAGCGAATGCCGGCGGCGGCGGTCACGTCGGTGAACGTCGCCGCCGGCACCGGGATCGCCTTCCGCTCGGCGGTCGGGCCGACCGGCACGTTCACCGGCTCGGTCGGCTTCTGGGCGAAAAAAGAGACGTAGACGAAGTACCCGCCGACGCCGAGGGCGGCCACGAACACGACGCCGAGGGCGATTTTCAAGGGACTGTTCATCGGATCACGCTACCTGAAATGAAGGGCGGTTGTATTACTACGCCGGGGAACTGCCGGGGGCAGGGCTGTTCAGCAGTTGAAGTTGGGGAAGATTTAGAACCACGAAGGACACGAAGAACACAAAGATTCTTGAGTCGTGCTCGGTTCTTTTCCTTCGTGTGCTTTGTGCTCTTCGTGGTTCAGTCCGCTTCTCTTCAATCT
>JBBRUO010000447.1:0-5455 GCA_038247725.1 Gemmatales bacterium | reverse complement strand
TCTGGAGAGTCAGGCCACGAAGAAACGGAGCCAGTCTGTTTGAGTCGGTTCTTGATCCCCCACCGACTCGGAGAGTCGGGCGACCACAACGCCACGTTACTCTTACGTGGCCCGACTCTGGAGAGTCGGGCCGAGCCACCCAAGCGGTTCTTCGGCCCGACTCTGGAGAGTCAGGCCACGAAGAAACGGAGCCAGTCTGTCCGCGTCGGTTCTCGGATCCCCCACCGACTCGGAGAGTCGGGCTACTTTAAGACCACGTCCGCCCGTCGGTGCTGGTCGAATCGGGTCTCAGCAAGTTTTACCAGACCCACAGGCCGTCACTGCGCGAACTCGACCGCGTCGAGGGCGGCCGCGATCTTCGTCCGCAGGTCGGCCGGCAGCGGGGCGAAGTTCCGCATGGCGGCCATCTTCTGCCCGCCCTCGGACGTCACCCACTTGAGGAACGCCACCACCGCCTTCCCCTTCTCCCCGGTCTGCTTCTTGTACAGCAGGGCGTAGCTCATGCCGGCGATGGGGTACGACTTCTCCCCGCCGGCGTCGGTCAGGCTGAACGTCAGCCCGTTGAGCGAGTACGGCTCGTCTGTCTGCTTCACCCCGAGCGTCGCGGCGGCGGCGGCGGTGATGCTGTCCAGGTCGGCCAGGATGTCCTTCCCGGCCTCGTTCCGCACCGTCCCGTATTGCGCCTTGGTGTCCAGCGCGTAGGTCAGTTCGACGTACCCGATGGACCCGGCCGACCGGCCGACGTGCCCGGCCACCCCGTCGCTCTTCGGCTGCCGGGTGCCCACCCCCGTCGGCCACGCCGGCTCGTTGCTCGGCTTGCCGATCTCCTGGCGGAAGGTCGGGCTGACCTTGGCCAAATAGTCCGAGAAGATGAACGTCGTGCCGCTCGGGTCGTCCCGGTACACCGGCTGGATCTTCAAGTCCGGCAGGGCGACGCCGGGGTTCAACTCCTTCAGTTTGGGGTCGTTCCAGTTGGTCACTTTGCCCAGGAAGATGTCGGCCAGTAGCGGTCCGGTGAACGCCAGCGGCGTGCTCACGCCGGGCACGTTATACACCGGCACCACCGCCCCCATCACCAGCGGCACGTGGATCACTTCCCCGCCCTTCTCCGTGGCGACGGCCAGTTGCTTGGCGTTCATCGGCGCGTCCGAGCAGCCGAAGTCGGCCTCCCGGTTGGTCATGGCGTTCACCCCCCCGCCGGAGCCGATCCCCTGGTAATCCACCCGCACCGTGTCGTCCGTCTTCTCCGCGTACTTCTCGGTCCAGAACTTCATGATCGGCTGAACGAAGGTGGCCCCACGGCCGCGAAGATCCGTGACCGCCGCGCCGGATTCCGTGGATCCGCCACACCCCGACAGAACGACCGCGGTGACAGCCAAGGCGGGAAGCAGAACGGCGCGCATGGGGGTGAACTCCGGTGAAGCCGGCCGGCACGGTCGGCACCGAGAATGCTACGGAGGCGGTCGGACGGGGACACCACCGGCCGCGTGAAGGTTGCGTGAAGGCCTGGCCGTCAACACGTCGTGCCGAACTGCCGGTCGCCGGCGTCGCCGAGGCCGGGGACGATATACCCGACATCGTTCAACCGGTCATCGACGGCGGCCAGATACAGCGGCACGTCCGGGTGTTCCGCCTGCACCGCCGCCACCCCTTCCGGTGCGGCGATCAGCCCGACGAACGTCACGCGGGGCACGCCGGCCCGCTTCAAGATGCGGATGGCCTCGTTCGCGCTGCCGCCGGTGGCCAGCATCGGGTCCAGCACGAAGCCGACATCCAGCCCGTGATTCGCGGGCAACTTGTTGTAATACGTCACCGGCTTCAGCGTGGTGTGGTCCCGGTACAGGCCGAGGTGCCACACCGACGCCTCCGGCAGCAGGTCCAGCATGGCGTCGGCCATGCCCAGCCCGGCCCGCAGCACCGGCACCAGTCCGACCCGATCCGCCACCGCCTCCGCCGGGCACGGGGCCATCGGCGTCTCCACCGCGAACGATTTCAGGCGGAGGTCGCGGGCGGCCTCGTAAAAGAGCAACTGCGACAGGTGGCACACCAGCGCGCGGAACTGTTGCGGCGGGGTGAACTTGTCCCGTAGCGCGGCGAGGTGGTGCCTCAGCAGCGGGTGATTCGGTACGAAGACCGGGGCGGCGGACATGGGTCACCTCGAAAGACACGAACCCGCTGGGACTGTCCCATCACGTCGCGGGCGAGCCGGTCTTCCCACCTCCCCTCAACGAGGGGAGGTGGGAAGCGTTCCCCGCACGGCAACGCCTGGGTTGTCCGTCTCGGCGAGGCGGACCGACTTCGGCAACAGGCGGGCGTCGAACCCGCGCGGCAGCAGGTCGCGGACGGTGACTTCCTCCGTTTTCCCCGACAGGTTGGCCAGGGTGACGGTGGCGTCCGGGGCGAACTCCCACAACAGTTGCCGGCACGCCCCGCACGGCGGCGTCAGGTCGTCCGTGTCCGCCACCACCGCCACGCATCGGAACCGCGTGTGGCCCTCGCTGACACCTTTCACGATGGCGACCCGCTCGGCGCAGATCGTCAACCCGTAGCTGGCGCTCTCGACGTTGCAGCCGGTGAAGACGGTGCCGTCCTCGGCTTCCAGTGCCGCCCCGACTTTGAACCCGGAGTACGGCGCGAACGCCTTCTCTCGCGCGGCGACGGCGGCAATCACGAGGGGGTTCATGCGGACTCTCCGGGGGGCGCACCGGTTCGTGTCAAATCGCCTCCGGGCCGCGCTCGCCGGTGCGGATGCGGATCACGTCGTCCAGCGGCAGGATGAAGATCTTCCCGTCCCCGATGCGGCCGTCCGTCCCGGTGCGGGCGGCCTCGACGATGGCGTTCACCGTCGGCTCCACGAAGTCCTCGTTCACCGCGATCTGGAGTTGCACCTTCCGCAGCATGTTGACGGTCAATTCGTGCCCGCGGTACACCTCCGAGTGCCCCTTCTGCCGGCCGAACCCCTGCACGTCCACGACCGTCAGGCGGAACACCTGGACCGCGTTCAGCGCCTCCTTCACGGCGTCGAGCTTGGACGGCTGGATGATGGCGAGGATCAGTTTCATGAGTGTCCCACAAGGCGGCCGTTGCGGTTACAGTACGAATTGCCCCGCCTGGGAGTCCGCCCGAGCTGTTGCTCGGGTGGCCGCCGACGCGGTTGCCGTTCAGGGCCGCCGACGCCCCCGATGTCACCCTACTCGCCTTCGGGGTCGCGGATGTCCTGTTGTTCGTCGGCACCTCGGCCGCGAGCGGGTACGGGTTCGCCACGAACCGCCGCTGGGGGGAGGTCGATCCGAGTGCGAAGCACGAGGAGCGGGTGAGGGGCGGCTTCAAAAGAAAAGAACAACACCCCTCACCCGAAAACCCTTGCGGAGCGGCCCCGCCCGCGGGCAAAATCATGTGCATAGCACTGGCCTTGCGCTCCCAAGAACAACAGCCAAACCGGACCATCAACGGCGGAGGTGCCGTCACCCCCCGCCGGCCTTGGCTTCCAGCTCTTGCCAGCGGGCATACAGTTTCTCCACGGTTTTCTGCGCGTCTTCCAGCGTGCGGCACGCTTCCGCCAGGGCCGCGTGACCGCCATTGCTGGCCGCCTGCACCTCAGCCTCGCGGGCCGCCACCGCCGTTTCCGCCGCCAGGATCGCCGTCTCCATCCCTTCGAATTCCTGCTTCTCCTTGAAGCTCAGCTTCCTCGCCTTCGGCTGGGCTACGGGCTTCGGCTTGGCCGCCTCGGTCGGTTTCGCGGCTTCGGCGGTCGCCCGCTCGTGGGCCGTCAGCCACTGCGACACATTCCCATACGGGGCCGCGCCGCCCTTCCCGTCGAGGCCGATGACTTCGGTACACAGGCGGTCCATCAGGTCGCGGTCGTGCGTCACCAGCACCACCGCGCCGGGGAACTCGGCGAGGCTGTCTTCGAGGACTTCCAAGGACGGGATGTCGAGGTCGTTGGTCGGTTCGTCGAGGAACAGCACGTCGGCCGGCTTGGTCATCAGTTGCGCGATCCGCACCCGCGCCTGTTCACCCCCGGACAGCGCCGACAGTTGCAGGTTCAGCAACTCCGCGCGGAACAGGAACCGTTGCGCCCACGCAGCCACGTGCAGTTGCCGGTCGCCGAACGTCACCGTGTCCCCGTTCGGGCAGAGGGCCTTGTGCAGCGTCAGCGTCTGATCGAGCGCGGCGCGGCCCTGTTCGAACACAACGATTCGCAACCCGTCCGCGCGGACGACGGTGCCGGTGTCCGGGTCGAGCGTGCCGGACAGCACCTTCAACAGCGTGCTTTTACCGCTGCCGTTGGCCCCCAACAGGCCGAGTTTGGTGCCGGGGCTGAGGAGCAAATCCGTCGGGCCGAACAACTTCTTGTCACCGAGCGTCTTGCCGATGGCGGTGGCGGCGATGAGTTTCCGCGTCTGCCGGCCGGTGCCCTGGAAGTCGATGCCGGCGGCGGTGCCGGTGGCGGTGCGATACTGCAACTCCGCGAGTTCCTCCCGCCGCGCGCCGGCGGCTTCGATCCGCGAACTCGCCTTGCGAGTTCGGGCGGCGGCCTTGCGGCCGAGCCACTCGGTCTCCTTTCGCACGACGTTCGCCACGGACTCCATCGCGCGGGCCTGGGCGTCGAGGAACGCCTCCCGCTTGTCGGCGAAGTCGTCGAAGTGGCCGGCGACGCGGAACACCCCGGCCGGGTACACGCGGCTGATCTCGACGATCTCGTCGGCGACGGCGCGGAGGAACGCGCGGTCGTGAGTGGCCGCGAGGTAGCCGAACGGCGACGATCGCAGCAGCCGTTCGAGCCAGACGACGCCGGGCAAGTCGAGGTGGTTGGTCGGCTCGTCGAGGAGCAGGAGGTCGGGCTTGCGGACCAACTCGCGGGCCAGTGCCAGCCGCTTCCGCCAGCCACCCGACATGCGGGCGTGCGGCTGGTCGTGGTCTTCGAACCCGACTTGTGTGAGCGTGATCGCGGCCGCCGTCTCCCGCTCGTAGTCTTCCATCGGGTCGGGTTGGAGCGCGTCGAGCAGCACCTCGCGGGCGGTCAGGCCGTCGGGGAACGTGTCTTCTTGTGGCAAGTAGCCGATGCGCGCGCCGCGGCGGGCCGACCGCTCACCGGCGTCAGTGACTTCGAGGCCGGCGAGGATCTTCAGCAGGGTGGACTTGCCCGCCCCGTTCGGCCCGATGAGGCCGATCCGCTCGCCGGCCCGCAGGTCGAGGGCGAGGTCGGCGAACAGCGGCCGCGGGCCGAAACTCTTGGTCAGCCCTTGGGCGCTCAGCAACAACGACATGGCGGGCGGTCTTCGGTGGCAGCGGGTGGGACAACGGGCGAACCCCCATGATAGCGGCGGGAGCGACCCGTCACTTCCGCCGCGCCTTCTGGCGGGCGGTCAGGTCTTCGACGTTCGCCAAACAGAATGGGCACTCGACGGTTTCCAGGTGGAACTGGATGTACGCCAGCCGCTCTGGGGCGAGG
>JBBRUO010000446.1:0-5473 GCA_038247725.1 Gemmatales bacterium | reverse complement strand
GTTCCTCGCGGACCCGTCATCCGACAAGCGAGCGAAGCTGATCGACCGGTTGCTGGAGCGACCGGAGTTCGCCGGGTACTGGGCGCAAAAGTGGGGCGACCTGCTGCGGAACGAAGAGAAATCCCTCGACAAGAAAGGGGTTCAGGTGTTCCACCGGTGGATCAAGGGCTGGCTCGCCGAAGATAAACCGCTGACCGACTTCGCGCGAGAGGTGGTCGCCGCGCGGGGCAACACCTACAGTCATCCGCCGGCCAACTTCTACCGGGCCATCCGCGACCCGTACCTCCGCGCGGAGAGCGTCGCGCAGGTTTTCCTGGGTTTACGGGTGAGTTGCGCGAAGTGCCACAACCACCCGTTCGACGTGTGGACGCAGGACGACTACCACCGCTTCGCCGGCGCGTTCGCCCGCATCGACTACCGGGTGCTGGGGAACGACCGCAAGGACAAACTCGACAAGCACGAGTTCGTCGGCGAGCAAGTGGTGCTCGCCAAGAAGGCCGGCGAGTTGGACGACCCGCGCGGCGGCCAGGCACTGCCGAAGATTCTCGGCGGGCGAGCATTGGACACCGGCGACCGACTGACGGCCGTCGCCGACTGGATCGCCGACCCCGACAACCCGTTCTTCGCGCGGGCGCAGGCGAACCGCATCTGGGCGCACCTGCTCGGCCGCGGACTGGTCGATCCCATCGACGACTTCAAGACCGCGAACCCGCCGACGAACCCGGAGTTACTCGACCACCTGACGAAGCAGTTCCGCGACGGCGGCTACCGGCTGAAACCGCTGGTCCGACACATCCTGAACTCGCGGACGTATCAACTGAGTGCCACGCCGAACGCGACCAACGTCACCGACGAGACGCACTTCTCCCGCGCCCTGGTACAACCGCTGGAAGCCGAGCAACTGCTGGACGCGGTGACGGCGGCCCTCGACACGACGGTGGCGTTCCCCGGCTACCCGACGGGGACTCGCGCCGGCGAACTCCCCGCGCCGCCGCAGTCCGGCCGGCGAAACGTTTCCACGGCGGGATCGCGGTTCCTGAAGATGTTCGGCAAACCGGATCGACTGCTGACGTGCGAGTGCGAGCGGAGCGAAGACCCCGGCACGTTGCAGGCGTTCCAACTGCTCACGGGCGAGTTGTTGAACACGCAACTCCGCGCGGACGACAACCGCCTCGGCCGCCTTCTGGCCGAGAAACGCGGCGACACGGAAATCCTCGACGAGTTGTACCTGAGTTGTCTGTCGCGCTACCCCACCGACGCGGAGAAGACGAAGTTGCTGGCGCTGGTTGACGACAGCCCCAACCGCCGCGCCGCTTGGGAGGATGTCGCGTGGGGCCTGCTCAACGCGAAGGAGTTCCAGTTGCGAAGGTGAGAATGTCGTCCGCACCCTCCGCGTGCGGGAATGCCCAGACCGCACGCGGAGAGTGCGGACTCCCTTATTTCGAGTGCCTTATGCTCCACACGCTCGCCCTCACCCTCGCCCTGTCCGCCGCGCCGGACGCCGGCAAGTCCGCTGCCGCCGTCAAGGCGCTGACGGAAGCGCTCGCCGCGAAACCACCCGACCTCACCACACTTGCGGACAAGGACTTCGCCACCGTCCCGCTGACGAAGGCGGATGCCGCCACGGCCCGCGAAGCGATCTGGAAGGCCCACGTTGCCGCTCGCAAGACGGACCGAGCGGCCGAGTTGAAAGCCAAGAAACTGACCCTCGACAAGCTGGAAATGCCCTACGACTACAAGACCTTCGGCAAGGCCCCCGCCGGTGGGCACAGCCTGTGGATCTCCATGCACGGCGGCGGCGGTGCCCCGAAGTCGGTGAACGACGGCCAGTGGGAGAACCAGAAGAAACTGTACACCCTCACCGAGGGCATTTACCTCGCGCCCCGCGCCCCGACGAACACCTGGAACCTCTGGCACGAGGGCCACATCGACCGCTTCTTCGCCCGGTTGGTCGAGGACTTCGTCGCGGTCGAAGGGGTGAACCCGGACAAGGTCTACATCCTGGGCTACTCGGCCGGCGGCGACGGGGTGTACCAGATGGCCCCTCGCATGGCCGACCGCTGGGCCGGGGCCGCGATGATGGCCGGCCACCCGAACGACGCCAGCCCGCTGAACCTGCGGAACGTGCCGTTCGCCCTGCAAGTCGGCGGCAACGACTCCGCGTACAACCGTAACAAGGTCGCCGCCGAGTGGGGGAAGAAACTCGACGACCTGCAAAAGGATGACCCGAAGGGGTACGAGCACTTCTTCAAGATTCATGAGGGGAAAGGGCACTGGATGAACCTGGAGGACAAGGCCGCGCTGCCGTGGCTCGCCAAGCACGCCCGGAACCCGGTGCCCGAAACGGTGGTGTGGCGGCAGTCCGGCGCGCACGAGCGGTCGTACTGGCTGGCCATCCCTGCCGGCACCGCGAAGGGCGGGTCGGGGGTGGTCGCCACCCGCGCCGGGAACGCCGTGGACGTGACGACCGCCGACAGCGTGGCGAAACTCGTCGTCCGCTTCGACGACCGCATGCAGGACTTGGACAAACCGGTGTCGGTGAAGTTGAAAGGCAAGGAAGTTTTCAGCGGAACCGTGACCCGCACCGCCGGCACCTTGCTTCGCACCCTCGCCGACCGGGGCGACCCGAAGTTGATGTTCGACGCCGAGGCGACCGTCGAGTTAAAGTGAGCCATCCGGCGAGTACCGGCATCCCCGCGTGAGTCCGGAACTCGCGCGGTCGGTTTCGTTTTCAGATCGTCAATATCCCTCACCTCGCGAATGACCGGGGGCGTTTCAGCGGTTGAGGTTGGGGAAGATTTTGAAGCACGAAGGAACAAACCTTGCGTTCGGCTCGTTTCTCTTCGTTGTGTACTTCGTGCTCGTCGCGGTTTCTCCGCTCCTCTTCAATCTGTGAGCCGTTCTGGCGAATGACCACACCGCCCTTCCCCGCTCACGAAGTTCGGCTCGACGGTGGTGCCGCGTTTCATCCTCGGCACCTCGTTTCCGTCATCACGTTTCCCCTCGACAGCCCGGTTCGCCAAAGGTATCCAGAACTCGCAAGGTCCGGCCTACACGCATTGAGGGATAGGCGATGAGTAACACCCGCGACGTGGCGATCATTGGCGGCGGCATCGTCGGGCTGGCGACGGCGATGGCCCTGGTCCAGCGGGGCGTGCGGAACGTGCTGGTGCTGGAAGCCGAAGGCGAACTGGCCCAGCATCAGACCGGGCACAACTCCGGCGTCATCCACTCCGGGATCTACTACAAGCCCGGCTCCGAGAAGGCCCGCAACTGCACCGTCGGCCGCGAACTCCTTTACCGATTCGTGCGGGATCACGGCATCGCCTTCGACCAGTGCGGCAAGGTGATCGTCGCCACCTCCGAGAAGGAGTTGCCGGCCCTCGCCCGGATCGAGCAGCGCGGCCGCGAGAACGGGCTGACGGGGGTGTCGCGGCTGACCGCCGAGCAGGTGAAGGAGCACGAGCCGCACGTCCGGGGCGTCGCCGGGCTGCTGGTGAAGGAGACCGGCATCGTCGATTACAAGGCGGTGACGGCCAAGTACGCGGAGATCGTGACGGCCGGCGGCGGCGAAGTACGGACCACGGCGAAGCTCGTCGGCGTGTCCCGCGACGCAGCTGAGTTGGTGTTGAAGACGACGGCCGGCGAGTTCCGCGCCCGCGGACTGGTGAACTGCGCCGGCTTGCAGTCTGACCGCGTGGCGTGGATGTGCGGCGTCGATCCAGAAGTGAAGATATGTCCATTTCGCGGAGAGTATTACGAACTCGTCCCGGAACGTTGCCACCTCGTGAAGAACCTCGTCTACCCGGTGCCCGACCCGGACCTGCCGTTCCTCGGCGTCCACTTCACGCGGATGATCGGCGGGGGCATCGAGTGCGGGCCGAACGCGGTGCTGGCGTTCCGCCGGGAGGGGTACAAGTTCCACCACTTCCGGTTGCGAGACATGCTGGAACTGGCGGGGTACAAGGGGTTCTGGCGGATGGCCGGGCAGTGGTGGCGCACGTCCCTGACCGAGATGCGGCGGTCTCTGTCCAAGCACGCCTTCTGGGACGCGCTGCGGCAACTGATCCCGGAGGTGAAGCAGTCGGACATCGTGCCGTGCGGGGCCGGGGTACGGGCGCAGGCACTCGCGCCGGACGGCAGGTTGCTGGACGACTTCCACATCCGCGGGGCCGACCGGATGATTCACGTCCTGAACGCTCCGTCGCCGGCCGCCACCGCCAGCATCAGCATCGGCCGCAGCATCGCCGAGATGGCCGCCGCCGAGTTCGGCTGGCCCGCCACGACCACGAGCGCGGCCGCATGACGGGTAGTAGAATCCCCGTGAGGGTTCGCCCATGAGCACTGGCGGCTGGCAGGAGAGCGAAGAACCGGAGATCGGCGCGCGGCTGCTCGTGATGTGCCGCGAGGTGCGGTTCGACACGGCTAGCCGGTACGCACCGTACACGCTCCACGGCTTGCTATCCGTGCTGAAGCCGCTGGCGAATTCCCTCAGGTCTGGCACGAGCCGGTTTACCTGTTTGTGGAATTTGTCGGCGACGCGGGCGAGTTCGAGGTGTGGTTCGACTTATTGAGGCTCGTGACCGACGAGACAGGAGAGATTCTGGATGAAGTCGAGGAAGGGGGTTACGGACCGTTCCTCGTAACGCTGGTGCCGGACGCCTTCATCAACGGCCGCTCGTATTTCTGGTTGAAACTGCCGCTTCAAGCGCCGGGCGTCTACGAAATCGAGATGCGGGTCGCGGGCGTGTCCGAACCCCTGGAGTTTCCCATGTTCCGTAGTCTCGTCGTGCTGGCGTTGGCGGTCGGGGTGGCGCGGGCGGATGTTGAGTCGGGGCCGAAGGCGGGCGAGAAGGCCGGGCCGGTGAAGGCGTTCGGCGTGGTCGGCAAGGTGGAAGGGAAGGAAGCCGACTTCGTGGCCGAGCGGAAGGGCGAGCCGACGGTGTTCCTGTTCGTGAACGCGAGCAAGTTCGACCGGCCGATGAACCAGATGATGAAGACCCTGGACGGCAAGATCACCGACATCGACGCGAAGGCGATGGCGGTGGCGGTGTGGCTGACGGACAACGCGGACAAGAGCAAGGAGTTCGTCGCCGTCGTGCAGAAGTCGGTGAAGTACGAGAACACGTCGCTGGCGGTGTTGGGCGAGACGGCCGGGCCGAACGGCTGGGGGATCAATCCGGACGCGCACCTGACGGCGGTCGTGGTGGTCGGCGGCAAGGTGGTGAAGTCGTTCCCCTACGAGAGCGTCAACGGCACTGACGCCAAGGCCGTGATGGAATCGCTGAAGAAGGCGGTCGAGAAGAAGTAAGGGGTCGGAAATCACGCCGTCGGGGGCCCACGGCCATGACCGAAGACGACGACGCCTTCCTTCGCACCATCGTGGACCACCCCGGCGCGGACCTGCCGCGCCTGGTGTACGCCGACTGGCTGGACGACCGCGACGACCCGCGCGGCCCGTTCTTGCGGGCCG